>JAGRBY010000367.1 GCA_020433835.1 Anaerolineae bacterium
TATGCTCATAATGGAAAATCTCCTCGGCTACACTGCCATTATTACTTGTAAAGTATAATCATGTTTCTAACTAATGTCAACCTGATTTACTATACGGAGTCCCTACGGTACCAGGGAAGACAAAAGAGATGCGTTTCTAAAAGGAGTTTTTTTGGAAATATGGGGAATATATCCAAAGTTTGATTGAAAAAAATTTCACACGGAAACGTTTCCGAATCGCAAATAGCTTTTTGACAAACCATGATTGCTGTGTATAATCAGCTTTAACTGAAAGCGGAAACGGTTCCGTTCAGTAATACTAATGACGTAGAGGTCAAATCAACAGAGAGGTTTAATGTGCCCGCTACCATACATGACGTTGCCAAGAAAGCAAAAGTCGGTATCGGCACAGTATCGAGCGTCTTAAATAACAGCCGGCCTGTTAACGAAGAAACCCGTAAAAGAGTACTGGCTGCTATTGCTGAGCTTGATTTTGTGCCAAACTCAAGCGGGCGACGTCTATCTTTAGGCAAAACCCACATGATAGGCGTGGTTATCCCCTACTTCAGCACCCCATCTCAGGTTGAACGTTTACGTGGTGCCATGTCCGTCCTCGTGGATAGTGAATATGATGTTAGCCTCTTTACTGTAGAAACAGCCTCTCAACGTCGCAAAATTCTTAAAACGGTTCCTCATCGTGGTCGAATTGATGGTTTGATTATCTTTTCTCTAGAACCGACTGAAGAAGACCTACAACAGATAGTTCAAAAAGATGTGCCAACTGTACTGGTTGAGTCCAAGCATGCCCATCTGCACAGCATCTATTTGGACGATGTTGCTGCCGCCAAAGAAGCGGTTCGGTATCTCATTACTTTGGGACATCGCAAAATAGGCTTTATCAGCGATAAATTAAACGATTCGTTTGGATCACTTTTCAGCCGTAATCGCTACAAAGGTTACTGCCAGGCTTTAAAGGAAGCCGGTATTCCCATTAATCCTGAATATCACCAACAGGGCAGTGTAAGCCGCGATAAAGCGCGAGAAATGACCCTTCATCTCTTACAAATGCCCGACCCACCTACGGCCATTTTTGCCTATAGCGATGTTCAGGCCTTGGGAGTTCTTGAAGCAGCACGTGATCTTCATGTTGATGTTCCTAACGCGTTGTCAGTCATCGGCTACGATGATATCGAAATAGCCTATTTTGCCCGTTTAACAACGGTTCGACAGCAGTTATATGACTCAGGGGTAAAAGGAGTTCGCCTTCTTTTCGACGTGATGAATAATCCAAACTTGCCTCTCAAATATATCCAACTCCCAACCGAATTAGTTATTCGCCAAACGACAGCCCCCCCGCCGCAATAGAAAATGGGTGAGGCACGTTTGTAGTATAAAAACTCCAATGGAGGAGGTAGAAGTATAGCGAGAAGATTTATAACCCTATGCTTTTCTATTTCAAAAACCTATTTTAGAAGGAGGTGTCTTTAAAATTAGACCTTACTGTACCTCTGGAAGCTTTTTGGATATCTATAGATGCATTTATCTTAACAAGGAGGATGAGATTTGATGATGAAGAAAAACTTGTGGCTTTTGGTGGCTATGTTTGCTGCTCTTGCCCTAGTAATGTCAGCTTGTGCGCCCACGGCTCCTGAAAATGAGCCGGAAGCTGTTGAAGAAGCCCCGGCCGAAGCAACAGCCGAAGAACCGGCTGCTGCTGAAGAACCGGCTGCCGCCGAAGAAGAAACTGCCGCCGAAGAGCCGGCTGCTGAAGAACCCGCCGAAGAAGAAATGGCTTCTTCCGGCGATGGCAGCTACCTCGACCGCGCTATGGCCGGCGAATTCAGTGGCACAAAGGTTACCATGATGGGACCGTTCACCGATGAAGACGAAGTCAAATTCAACAACTCGATTGCTGATTTTGAAGAAACAACCGGTATCGATATTGAATATACCGGCACCAAAGAATTTGAAGCGACCATTTCGGTGCGGGTCGATGCGGGCGATGCTCCCGACATTGTTGACTTTCCCCAGCCGGGTCTGGCCGCAAACTTTGCTAGCGACGGAGAACTTGTCGACGTCCTTTCATTCATGGATATCGAAACCTTGCGCGAGCGCTATGACGATAGCTGGCTCGACATGTCAGTTGTCAACGGCCCTGATGGCCCGATGGTAGCCGGCGTTTGGCACCGCTTCAACGGCAAGAGCCTGGTGTGGTACCCGAAAGATGACTTTGATGCTGCCGGTTACGAAATTCCCGAAACTTGGGACGAACTGATGGAACTGACGCAGCTCATCGCCGATGACGGCGACACCGCCTGGTGTGTCGGCATCGAGAGTGGTGCCGCCACCGGTTGGCCCGCTACCGACTGGATGGAAGAAGTTATGCTGCGCACCACCTCGTTAGAAAACTACGATGCCTGGGTTGCCGGCGACCTGCCCTTCTCTTCGCCGGAAGTAACCCACGCCGCCGAAACCATTGGCGACATTTGGTTTAATGATGACTACGTCTTAGGCGGTCGCGCCGGTATCGTCTCGACCTTCTTTGGCGATGCCCCCAATGGCATGTTTGAAGATCCGCCTCGATGCTGGCTGCACAAGCAGGGTAACTTCATTACCAGCTTCTTCCCGGCCGGAGCCGAAGCCGGTGTCGATTACGACTTCTTCTACCTGCCGCCCATCGATGAGCAATACGGCAAGCCGTTCCTGGTTTCCGGCGACGCCATGTCGATGTTCAATGATCGACCGGAAGTGCGCGCTGTAATGGAATATATGACCAGAGGCGAGTCGTTGACCGCTTGGCTAGCTGCGGGTGGTTCGCTGTCACCTCACCTTGATACGCAAATCGACTGGTACGGTGATCCGGTTGAAAAAGGGATTGCCGGCTTGGTTGAAGAAGCCACAGCCTTCCGCTTTGACGGTTCAGACCTGATGCCTGGTGAAGTTGGTGCCGGTTCCTTCTGGAAAGGCATGACCGACTGGGTTAGTGGTTCGGCTGATCTCGATACGGCCATGCAAGAAATCGATGCTTCCTGGCCTAAATAGGAATTTCGTGTAAGTAAGAAAGAAGCAGGGTGATGTTTTAGCATCACTCTGCTTCTCTAAAAATAATAAAAATAAAAAGTAAATCTGACTAACCACGGTACAGCAGACTGCTTAAGGAGAGAGAGTTTTAATGCAACCCATCTGTATAAACCGGCTGTTAGCCAGCCAAAAAGACATAACTTAAGGGAGGTAAAGATCTATGCAAGGATCAGAAGTCAAACAAAGGACAGCTTCACCAATCGATTGGCTTACCGGTACTGTGGGGCAAGTAATCATCTCACTGTTTGTCCCTATTTTTACGTTTATCGTTTTATGGCAGGGCTTTATATTTCTTAGAGACAGCAACGCCCCTAAGATTGTCATCGTCTTAGTGGCCATTGTTTGGGGGGTTGGTGGCGTCGCGCTGCTCTACTCTGTCTCGAACTGGTTGATAGAAAAACTGCCGTCGTTTTGGGTTCGGTCGTTACAGCCCTTTGTCTTTGTTGGCCCGGCCGTAGCCATTTTAGCCTGGTATTTGCTGTTTCCCACCTTCAGAACCTTATGGATCAGCTTGTTTAGCTCCAATAGCAGCGAATTTGTGGGGTTGCAAAACTATGTGGCTATCTTCACTGACCGCACGATGTTTACAGCCTTCCGCAACAACGTGCTGTGGATTCTCTTCGGAGCATCCTTCTCCGTTATCTTCGGACTGCTTGTAGCCGTTTTGGCTGACCGTAGCAAATTTGAAAACGCAGCCAAATCGCTGGTTTTCATGCCGATGGCTATCTCGATGGTCGGTGCCGGCGTTATCTGGAACTTCATCTACGAAGCCGACTCCAACATCGGCATGTTGAACGCCATCTGGACCACCCTGGGCGGCGAACCCCAAGCCTGGACCTCTCTCTTACAGCCCTGGAACAACTTCTTCCTGATTGTCATTGTTGTCTGGCTGCAAACCGGCTTCGCGATGGTGCTCTTCTCCGCCGCCATCAAAGGGATACCCGGTGAAATCTTAGAAGCATCTCGGGTGGATGGTGCCACAGAGCTACAGATCTTCTTCAGGATTATGATCCCCTACATTATGCCCACCATCATCACCGTATCGACCACCGTGGTTATCTTCACCCTGAAAATCTTCGATATCGTCTGGGTTATGACCGGCGGTCAGTTCGGAACCCAGGTTATCGCCACCCAGTTCTACCGCGAATACTTTACCAACCGCAACTTTGGCTATGGCTCGGCCATTGCTATTGTGTTGCTTATCGCGGTTATCCCCGTTATGGTTTACAACCTCAAGCAGTTTGGTGAAAGAGAGGCATTTTAATGAGCGCAAAGAAGCGATCAGCTAAGCAAGAAAAATTAATGGGTGATTTAATCGTTAACGTTGCCTTAGGATTACTGGTTCTGCTGTGGACTATTCCCACCATCGGCCTGCTTGTCTCCTCCTTCCGCGAGCAGTTTGATATCGCCACCACCGGCTGGTGGACCATTTTCCCCCACCGCGAATGGGTAACCACCGAAACCATTGACCCGCCCGAAGTAGAACGCGATCAACCCATAGAGGTTAAGGGTGTTAGCGCCACGTTTGATGAATTGCGCGATGGCGTGCAAACCGGCAGTACCCGCCTGGTCTGGATTGGCAATCGGCGGTTAGGCACCATCCAGGTTCAAGAACAAGAGTGGGCTATGAACCTTGATTTCACGCTGGAAAACTATCAAAACGTATTAACCGGTAAACGGTACGAAGTAACCCAACCCGACGGCAGCGTTAAGGTTGAGCAAGGCAGTGATATGAGCAACGCCTTCCTCAACAGTGTCGCTGTTTCCATCCCGGCTACGGTTATTCCTATCTTAATTGCCGCTTTTGCGGCTTACGGCTTCGCCTGGATGCGTTTCCCTGGGCGGCGCATGTTCTTCATTATGGTGGTGGCCCTGCTGGTGGTGCCGCTGCAAATCGCGCTCGTTCCAATTTTGCGTGACTACGTGCGCCTTGATCTCAACGGTACCTTTTTGGCGGTCTGGTTAGCCCACGCCGGTTTCGGCTTGCCGCTGGCCGTTTACTTGCTCTACAACTATATGAGTAACCTGCCCCGCGATATTCTTGAGTCGGCCTTTATCGACGGCGCATCGCACTTTACCATCTTTACCCGCTTGATTTTACCCTTGTCGATGCCCGCGCTGGCCTCGTTTGCTATCTTCCAGTTCCTGTGGGTTTGGAACGACTACCTGGTCGCCTTGATCTTCATCGGTGCCACCGCCGATACGCAAGTGTTGACCATGCGCATCGCCGAATTGGTTGGTTCCCGTGGTAACGACTGGCACTTGTTGACAGCCGGCGCTTTCATCTCGATGGTTCTGCCGCTGGTGGTCTTCTTCTCGCTCCAGCGCTTCTTTGTGCGCGGTATGTTGGCCGGTTCGGTTAAAGGCTAGGCTTCGAGTTCAGCAAATTATCTAATAACCTCAGTTCGGAGTTTAAGAAAATAGACAGAATTAACAGGATTTATAAAATCAAATCAAATAAAAATTCTTTTAATCTTGTAAATTCTGTCCAATTAATTATCGAACTCAGGTTAATACAATACTTTGAGACATAATCAGGGTAGGCGAAAGCTGCAAAAAACGACCAAAAGAAGGTAAACTTTGGTCGTTTTTTGACAGCCCCACTATAGCGAGGTGATAATACCGATCAAGTGAGTCCATCCTCCATCAAACCCATCGTGCTGTTGGCCTGATGTGCAGAAATTGTCTTGTACTTGCAAGTTACAAGAGTCGCTATACAATAAAATTTACGTCCTTTATACAATAACCCTCTTCGTGGTGCTGTTTGATGGCTTTTCCAGACCGTAACTGCCAACCGTCTTAACCGGCGCGACAATTTCTCGACCCGATTTGTACAAAAGCAACGTAGTTTGTGCCTTATGGAACTCGAACGACAATGTCTAAACGTATAGCCCTTGTCATCGATAATCGCAATTTTCAAGACCCGCTGCTGGCCCAGTTGTCGCCGCCTGCCATCGACAGCCAGGCTTTAACGTCCGTCCTGAGCGATCCGTTGATGGGCAACTTTAACAGCGTCGAGCTATTGCTTAACCCGACCGTTGCCCAACTACGCTACCAGATCAACCGTTTGTTGAACCGTCGCAATCAGCTCGATGTGCTGTTACTGTATTATCTGGGGCCGGCTCTGATCGATGCTGATAGCCGCTGGTATCTAGCTGCCGCTGATACCCGGTGCGATACTTTAAAAGAGACCGCCGTTTCAGCCCAGTTCATCAGCAGCCTCATGGACCGCAGCCTCTCCCACCAGCAGATCCTCGTGCTCGATAGCCCTCCCTGCCGGCTGCTGGCTCCTAACGCTGCGATTTGCGCCAACGTTGATGCTGGTACGAACACAGCCTTTAAGGGGAATGGCTACGGACGCGTGGTGCTGACGGCCAACAATACCATCGACTACCATTTTAAGGGCCATACCGTTGTAGGCCATCCGGAGCCTTCCGTCTTCACCCTCTATTTGGTCGAAGGCTTACGCACCGGAGCGGCAGATAGTGATAACGACGGACAGATCGGGGTCGAAGAGCTGTATGAATACGTCTGTGATAAAGTCATTCGCCATACGGCCCAAAAGCCGCGTATCTGGAGCTATCAAGCCCAGGACCGTTTTGTCTTTGGTCGTAACCCTCGCGAAATTGAGCTTCAGCCGGCCATCAAATGGGATCTCATCTTCGGCGCGATTATGGCCCCCATTGTCACGGTCTTTATTGGCGGCATCGCCAGCGTCAGCACCTCGGTTGGGCTGGCCGGACTCTTTCTGCTGATGTATGCGTTCCTTTATTGGACGCTCGATTAAGACGCTCCGCTTCCAGGGCAAATCGCGTCCGTTTGTTCTCACTGCCCAAGCCGATCTTATTTAACGCAAGTTGCCATTCATCTGGTCAAACCAGGGAGTAAGGGGTAGGCAGTAGGGATTAGGGGGATGAACGGCGTTACTCCCTCCCTTGAAAATAACCCCTCACCCCCAACCCCTCTCCCTTAGGGAGAGGGGAGTCGCGTAGCGACGGGGTGAGGGCTAAAAGATTTTCATTATCGGTGTCGTCCTGTAAGGACTGTTCGACTCCTCTGTAAATAAGATTTGTAGGACAAACTTAATAGATAAGTCAGATAAACATCATACAATGAAAGGCATTACGTCATGCCCAAATGTCTTTATCGGGCATCCAGTCGGCTCATTGAACCTGGACTCCCGCTAAAAGCATGCGGGAGTGACGGAGCTGGATTGCACGTCTTTTATCCGTTTTGTCTATAAGTTTGTCCTACGGTGATTTTCATTCTCGTTGCTGTTGCAGAGCTTCTGTCGCACTCCCTACTTCATTAGAGATAAGGAGATTAGCCTCA
>JAGRBY010000368.1 GCA_020433835.1 Anaerolineae bacterium
GTGCTGTTCCAAAAATGGGGTTCGATGCGGCAGATGATGCCCTACGTCATCGCCGTCATCCAGATCAACCTGGCCTTTTTCACCATGCTGGTGGTTTTTGTGGCCAACCCCTTCGAGCAAAGCGCTTTCTTCCCGTCCGACGGCACCGGTATGAACCCGCTGCTGCGCCATTTCGGGATGATCATCCACCCGCCGATGCTCTACCTGGGCTTTACCGCGTTTGTTATTCCCTACGCCTTTGCCATCGCCGCGCTAGTGACGCGCCAAACCAACGACGTTTGGATTCGCACCACCCGCCGCTGGACGCTAACCGCCTGGCTGTTTCTCAGCATCGGCCTGGTGTTGGGCGGTTGGTGGGCCTACGATGTGCTGGGCTGGGGTGGCTACTGGGGCTGGGACCCGGTTGAAAACTCATCGCTGATTCCGTGGCTGGTGGCAACGCCATTCCTGCATTCGGTGATGATGCAAGAGAACCGGGGCATGCTCAAACGCTGGAACATGGCTCTGATTATTCTGACTTACAGTTTGATGCTCAATGGCACGTTTCTAACCCGGGCCGGGATGATTGCCTCGGTGCATACCTTTGCCCAAAGCGCCATCGGGCCGCTGTTCTTGGGTTTTATCGCGCTGATGTTTAGCCTGTCGCTCTATCTCTTTATCTCCCGCTGGGATGATCTCAAATCGGAGAATGAGCTTGACTCGCTGGTTTCTCGCGAGTCCTTTTTCATGTTTAACAACCTCATCTTCGTCGGCTTGGCGGTCATCGTTTGGTGGGGAACGCACTTCCCGCTCTTTTCAGAAGCCGTTACCGGTGAAGCAATTGTGGTTGGCCCGCCCTTCTTCGAGAAGACCACCGCGCCATTATGGGCCATAGTTCTGCTGCTCATGGGCATCACCCCGTTGATTCCGTGGCGCAGGGCATCGCTGAAAAAGCTGGGCGATACGTTGCTGTGGCCGACAGCGGTCGGGCTGGCGATCATCGCGCTGCTTTATATTGCGGCTAACATCAAGATTTGGGGCGCACTGGTGGGCTTTGGTCTGTGTGCCTTCACCCTAACCGCCACGCTGATTGAATACTGGCGCGGCGTGAGCGCTCGCCATCGCAGCCGGGGCGAAAGTTATCCGGTCGCGCTGTGGACGCTGATTCAGCGCAATCGGCGGCGCTACGGCGGCTATATGATTCACATCGGCGTTATCTTGGTTGCCATCGGCATTATTGGCAGCCGCTTCTATCAGGTTGAAACGCAGAAGAATCTGGCCGTCGGCGAGAGTATGACCATCAGCAGCGATTTAATCGGCACCTATGAGTTAACCTATCAGGGATTGCGCGAAGGCCAAAGCCCCGACGACCGTCAAATTATTGAGGCGCTGCTCACGGTCAACTTCAACGGCCAACCTGCCGGCGAAATTGCTCCCATCCGCGAATTCTTTGTGGTGCAGCAGCAGCCGATGACCATTCCCGACAAACGCAGCACTCTGGCCGATGATCTGTATGTTATCTTGGCCGGGTGGGAAGGCACCGGCGAAACCGCCACGTTCAAAGCCTACATCAACCCGCTGGTCAACTGGATTTGGGTCGGCGGCGTGGTGTTCATACTCGGCACGCTGATCGCGGCCTGGCCTAATCCCACGCAATCGGCGCAACGGTCTGCCGCGCCGGTCAAGGTGCGAGGCGCAACTGCGGCGGTGAAGTGAGGGCCAGATAAGGCTTAACCACGACTAAAATACCATTTTTGTGATGTCGTATACGATATTACAATTGGGCAAGTAAATTAAGGATGGATATGATGGGAAGATTTACCTTTGTTGAGTTGACTGCGTCGAAACAAATTCGTGAACAAAAAGCCGCTTATGAAGCCGTATTATCAAGATTAGGACCAGAAGCCACCGATGAGGAAGTTGAACGTTATCTGTCGGAACGAGAGCAAGTAGAGCCGGAGGCAGGGTTAGAACCAGAAGCGATAATTCGATTGAAAGAACGTATAGCGCAAGTGAAACAATCCGCATAATTCGTGTGGAAACTGTTTATGTGTAAACAAAAAAGCAAAGTCAATCTATCGCTAACCAAAAATTCGCCTTATCTTGCCAAAGCGACCTTCTTTCTTACGCTCACTTGCCTCCTACTGGCTATTAGTCTAATCATCCTCCCCACTCCCTCTCTGGCTCAAGAACCCAGCCTTGACGATATTGATGATGTGGCGAAACAGATGAACTGCCCGACCTGTGTCGGCGTTAATCTGGCCGACTGCCGGACGCAAACCTGCGAACAGTGGCGCGACCAAATTGCCGATTTACTGGCTGAGGGCTACACTGAGCAGGAAATACTCGACTATTTCGAGGAGCGTTACGGAACGCGGGTGCTGCTCGAACCGCCGCGCCACGGAATAACACTGGTTTTGTGGGTTTTACCGGTTGTCGCGCTGATAGCCGGAGCTATTGGGTTAGCGATGCTTATGCGCAAGTGGAACCAGCCCCAACCGATTACAGTCGCAGCCGATGAAGCATCGACCTTAACTGACTCGCACCTTTCGGACTCGTATCTCAAACAGGTAGAAGAAGATTTGGACCACTCATAGAGGAACAGATGGAACAAGCTATTCCGCAACGAAAAACAGGATCAAACAAAAAATATCTATGGATTATCGGCACGGTCGTGCTGCTTGGCTGGGTCGTGATGATGATCATCAATATGAATTCGGTCGAGTCAACGGCTATGCAGGGTCGCGTGGCTCCCGATTTTACGATGCCGCTCTTCGATCAATTTAGCGATGACGAAGTGCAGTTGTCTGAACTGCGCGGTCAGGTGGTGGTCATCAATTTTTGGGCCAGTTGGTGCGTAGAGTGCTACAAAGAAGCGGAGCTGCTGGAGCAAACCTGGCGCGATTATCAGGATCAAGGCGTCGTCTTCTTGGGCGTCGATTACCTGGACACTGATAAAGAGGCGCTGGCCTATATGAACAAGTACGGCATTACCTATCCCTCTGGCCCCGATATGGGCAGTGATATATCGAACAGCTATGGCATTACCGGCGTGCCGGAAACCTTCTTTATTGATAAAGACGGCAACATTGCCCATGTCCAAATTGGGCCGATAGAGCAAAATCAACTCTACAGCCTGCTCAATAAACTGATTGCCCAGCCGGCGCAGGGAACGTAGGATGGATTATCTAACCATCATTATGATCGTGCTGTTGATTGGTGTGACCATCGGGCTGGTGAGCGTTCCCCTCTGGCAGCCGGCCCCTACAACTTCCGCACTAAAAGAAGTCGAACAACCCGGCCAAACCTTGGATGAGTTAGAAGTCCAGTACCAGGCTGCGCTGGCAGCTATCAAGGATCTCAACTTTGATCATGAGATGGGCAAGGTCTCGACCGAAGATTACCAAATCTTTCTGACAAAAAGCAAGCTCGAAGCCGCCCGCATCCGGCAAACCATCGATCACCTCAGCAGCACCGAACTTTTAGAGCAAGAGCAAGCGCTTGATGCGGAAATAGAATCCCTCGTGGCAGAACTGCGGCACCGTTCCGAACCGGATGAAAACCTCTTGGTTGAGATCGATGCCGAAATCGAGGCGCTGAAATCTATGCAGCCCAGCCTACCTACTACAGAGGGTATCGCCTGCTCCCACTGCGGCGCAACTCTTCGGGCCGACGACAAATTTTGCACAAGCTGCGGTCAAGTCGTCCCCGACCATATCGATGACCTCAGCACGGACGACAACGCCGATCACTGTCCTCACTGCGGCTACGGTTACCAATCTGGTGACGCTTTCTGCGCCCAATGCGGTACGCCCCTCAACGAAGCCGCTATCCAAAACTACGAAAACGCGAAGATATAATGGGTCAGCAAAAACCTATCATTGTTCAAAATGATGCTATAAACCATTGCGTAATGCGTAGTGCGTATTCCATAGTTTTTAACACACACTACGCACTACGTACTATGTTTCTTGTAATCGGACTCAGTTTACTTTTTGCCCTCCCTGCCTACGCCCAATCTCCCGACACCCAACCGGCGGTGTCCGGCGGTCGAGGCTTGTGGTCGGAGAACTGCGCCCCCTGCCACGGTCCCACCGGCGCAGGCGATGGACCAACGTCCCAATCAATTGAGAACGGGGTTCCTAGTTTTCTCGATCCCGAAGTCTATCGGGCCAACGCGCCGGTGGAACATTTCGACATCATCAAAAACGGGCGTATCGAAAATTTAATGCCGCCCTGGGGCGGTCGTTTTGATGATGCTCAAATCTGGGATTTGACGGCCTATGTCTGGAGTTTGCATACGACACCGGATGATCTGGTGAAGGGCGCTGAAATTTACACCGAACGCTGCGCCGCTTGCCACGGCGAAGGCGGAGCCGGTGATGGCGTTCAGGCAGCGGTCGATATGAACAACCTGGCCGATCTGCAAATTGTATCGCAGCAAAGCCTGGACGATTGGCACAGCGGCTTTGCCGATACAGCCGCCCATGCTGAAATAAGCGACCTTTCGGATGAAGATCTGTGGTTGGCGCTCGATCACATTCGCACCTTTTCTTTTGCGGTGCCGCAGCGCAACGGCATTCTCAGCGGCCAAATTATCAACGGCACGACCAACGAACCACAGGGCGATTTGGAGGTGACGCTCTACACATTTAGCGGAAATACCGCTGTGGAAGAGCACACCGCCCAAGCCGACAGCGACGGCAACTATCGCTTCGAAAATCTATCGACCGATCCGGAGGTGATGTACGTGGTTGAGGGCCGTTTTGATGACGTCAGTTACCTCAGCCAGCCCAGCCCCTTCCCCGACGATAACAACACGCAAAAGCTTGACCTCGACGTGTATGAAACGACCACCGACGAGGCAAGCATCAGCCTCTCCCGTCTTAACAACCTGGTTTCCTTTATGCCGAAGGCGGTTCGGGTCATCGAGTTGTTTGTTCTCGGCAACGATGGTGATAAAACTTATGTCGGCCAAGGGGGTTCGTCGTTCACTTTTGATTTACCGGATAATGCGACTAACGTTTCTTTTCAAAACGATTTAAGCAACCGCTTTGTTGAAGCCGTTGACGGCGGCGGCTACACCACCAACGAACCGATTTTTCCCGGCGAAGAGGGTTTGGTTATTGTGGCCGTGTACGACTTGCCGTACGACAGCGATACGCTGTCAGTCGAGATGCCTATCCCGGCCGATGTCGAGTCGGTTAGTATGCTGATGGAGTTGCAGCCGGATATTGAACTGGTTAGCCAACAATTTCAGTTTGTCGAACGACGTACGCTGCAAAACAGCGAGTTTGGCACCTACAATGCCCAAAATTTGAAGGAAGGCGATGTTTTAACCTTCGAGATCAGCGGGCTGGACAATCTTACCTTTGAGACACCGGCCCCCAGTAACGCCCCCGCAGGATCGGTTGCTGCGCCCCCCAGCATCATCAATCAGGATGTCGTACGTTGGATTGTACTCGGCCTAGGCGGTGTTGCGATTGTGCTGGCTGCTTTTTTGTATCCGAGCTACCGACCGCGTCTCGTCCATACCGATGACGATCCGGCTCGACGCCGCCAGCGACTTCTGCTGCTTCTGGCACGATTAGACGAAACCCACGCAGCCGGTGAAATCGACGAGCAGGTTTATCGGCAGGCACGGGCTGAGTACAAGGCGGAGTTAATGCGGTTGATGAAGGTGGAGAGTGGAGACTAGAGATTAGAGACTGGAGATTGGGAGATAAGGAGATTTAATCTTTGTAATTAATCTCCTTATCTCCCAATCTCCTCATCTCCTTTTTTACGATGATACAGATTCAAAAGCTGGTTAAAACATTTGGGCATCGGGTGGTGCTGCGGAATATTGATTTGACAATTGGCGATGGCGATTTCGTTACGCTGTTGGGCGCTAATGGAGCAGGCAAGACGACGCTGCTGCATATCGTTGCGACACTGAGCAAACCGACCCACGGGGATGTCCTCATCAACGGCTACCGCGTGGCCGACTCGGCGAGCGAGCTGCGCCGCTATATTGGCCTGGTTTCTCACAAACCGTTGCTATACGAGGACTTAACCGCACAGCAAAATCTAAACTTCTATGCTCGAATGTACGATCTTACGGATGCTGAAGAACGTATCGAAACCGTGCTGCGCCAGGTTGGCCTCTTCGAACGGCGCATCGATCCGGTGCGCACCTACTCGCGTGGTATGCAGCAGCGCTTGGCTATTGCTCGCGCTATTCTCCACAACCCCCCTATCCTCCTGCTCGATGAGCCGGACACCGGCCTCGATCAGCACGCGGCCGATATGCTCGGCCAGCTGCTTCGGGCGGTCGGCATCGAGCAGCGAACTATCCTTATGACCACCCATAACTTAGAACGTGGTCTATCTTTGGGCAACCGCGTTGTTATTCTCGCCAAAGGCAAAATTGTGTACGATGCCGCTCGCAGCGATATGGATATCGATCAGCTTCGCGAGCACTATTACACCCATGTCGGCGGCAATTAAAAAGTCCTCCCAATGTCACCTGAATTTAGGCTTACCTACAGATAAATAGTGGCTACGCGCATGTTAGCAAAATCTCCTTGACTTTAAGTTGCTATCCACCTAATTTTTGTGATATAGTATGCCTACAACCACACTTGACCGCATCCTGTTTCTATAATTGTATGCGCTTGTCTATTGCAACCTTATATATCAAAAGTTCTATTTGCAAGCGTGTCTAATAGACATTATCGGAAATAGCGAATAACCAGGTGACAGTCACTTTTTTGCCGTAGATATGGACCTTCTTGCGCGAAGAGGCTCAACGTATAGCACGTTAAGAGACAGTCTCTTTAATTCCGATAAGATCTAATCAACAAAGACAACAGGCACTATGCGGTACTAGTACTTTTGATACACATACAGAGAGCAAACTTAGTACTTTATTTCACAAATATAGACCTTTTGTCCGATGACAATGCTAACTAAAATTTTGTAGAATAAACTTATCGTAACCCATTCCCCCAACAATCTGATATATCACAGTAAGTTACCAAAACACCTCATCGAAATTCCTATTACTATACTTTTTCGTCGTGTTCAACGTCGATTAATCGACGATAGGTATGGCCCATAGCCATTACCAAACAAAATAGCTTCACATTATATCTAATACATTTTTAACGAGGAGGTTAAGAGTATGTATCGATTTCGCAACATTGTAGCACTGTTAGCAATTTTGTTATTGTTCCTGGCCGCATGTGGTGGACCGGCTGCCCCTGAACCGGCAGCGGAAGAACCGGCAGCGGAAGAACCGGCGGCTGAAGAACCAGCGGCTGAAGAACCAGCGGCTGAAGAACCGGCGGCTGAAGAAGCCGCGGAAGAACCGGCGGCTGAAGAGGCTATGGAAGAAGA
>JAGRBY010000369.1 GCA_020433835.1 Anaerolineae bacterium
TGCTGATCATTCTCGGGATCATACTTGGTCTGGCAACGGTAGGTGCGGTTGCTTTCTTACTGCTCAACGGAGGTGGAGGTCTGCCTTTGCCTGATGCAGAAGCTCCAACCCCTGCGCCACCTTCTACTGATGAAGAGGGCGGTATACCCACCACTCAGGTTATCGTCGCGCTTCAGCCCATTCCTCGAGGAGCTGAGTTTGTAGCCGGTTCTATCGGACGACGTGATTGGCCAGCTAACAACGTTCCGCCTGAAGTAATTGCTGATGAAGCGGAGACAATTGGGAAGGTTGCCAAAACAGAAATCGTTCAAGGTCAGGTTATTGTACGTAGTATGCTGGTTGACGTTGGGGTTGAGGGTGAAGCATCATTGAGTATCCCCCCCGGCAGGGTAGCTGTTGCTTATCCTATCGATAGTCAGTCAAGTGTCTCGTATGCGGTTCAACGGGGTGACTCGGTTGATATATTGATCACGGCTTACTTCGCTGATGTTGACGAAGAGTTTCAAACACCGTTACCAAACAAAACGCGATTCTTCTTCCCGGTATTTGATAATGAAACCGGCGCTCAAATTGGTCTTGAGTTGAGTGAAGAAATTGATGAAGGTCGATTTGAGTTGGGCGCGGGTGATGTTGCGTCTATTGTCTTTCCAAGTACTACACAAATACCCAGACGTGTCGCCCAATTAACGGTTCAATCAGCGAAAGTTTTAAGAATTGGTCCGTGGATTGATTTACCTCAACCGGCACCACCGGAAGATGGTAGTCCACCACCGCCACCACCACCACCAGACGTGGTGACGCTGGCTGTTACGCCTCAAGATGCCTTGGTTCTTTACTGGATCCGTGAAAATGGTATCAATAGCGAAATGGCTTTGCGCGCTGCTGGTGAAGATGAGGCTGACCATCTCACAGAGGCGGTTACATTACAATACATGCTCACGCGCTTTAATATTGCTGTGCCGCCTAAAATCGAATTTATTATGATCCCTTCAATTTTCGATCTGTTAGATCAGGCGGATAGTTTCCAGCAACAGCTTGAGGGTAATGTTTCCTCTCCTGAACAGTAATAAATTATAAAGCTGCTCATACATAAAGGGAGAAAGTTTTCTTTTGTATGAGCCTTTATTACTTTAAACTAAAAATCTTCTTTCAGTACAGGCCGGGATAATAATTATATGTCAGGATCCGTTACTCCTCTTCCGGATAGTTCAGGCGAACAAAAAATTCGCGTTTTGCTTGTTGATGATATCCCTGAAACTCGGGAAAACCTTCGTAAACTTCTTTTCTTTGAGTCGGATATAGAAGTTGTTGGGGCGGCTACCAACGGCGAAGAAGGTGTTCAAATGGCCATTGAACTGAAGCCGGATATTGTGTTGATGGATATCAACATGCCCGGCATGGATGGCATCACCGCTAGCGAGCACATTAGCCAGCAATCACCCATTACCCAAATTATTATGATGTCTGTACAGGGCGAAGCCGATTATCTGCGCCGCTCAATGCTGGCCGGCGCTCGAGAGTTTCTTATCAAGCCTTTCTCGAGTGATGAACTGGTTAGTAGTATTCGTCGGGTGTATCAGTTGGGAGCTAGCCGGCGTTTAGTAATGCCAACCCCTATCCCTGGAGCAGGAGGAGCCGCTGCTGGTAAGACAGCTGTCGAGTCCACGGGTAAAATTGTTAGTATATTTAGTTCTAAAGGGGGCGTTGGGTGTAGCACAATTGCTGTAAATTTGGCTATTGCATTGCAGCAAAACGCGGCTATTAAAGTAGCGGTTGTTGATACTAGCCTTCAATTTGGTGATATAGGCGTTCTGTTAAATTTGTATGCCAGTCGAACTATTGCCGATTTAGCCTCTAATTCCGATGAACTTGACGATGAGCTTATTACCGATGTTTTTATTCCGCATAGCTCCGGAGTTAAAGCCTTATTAGCTCCGCCTCGACCAGAAGTAGCTGATACCGTTACTCCTACCCTAATAAATGATATCCTAGAGCGCCTTCGACGTATGTTTGACGTTATCGTCGTTGATACAGGCAGTGTGTTAGATGATGTTGTCTTGAATGTTCTGGACTTATCTGATAAAATAATGGTAGTAACCACACCCGAAATTCCGTCGATTAAAGACGCTAAATTGTTTTTTGAGGTTACTGAAGCGCTTGAATACGAGCGCGATCGTATTATGTTTGTCTTAAATAAGACAGATAAGCGCATCAACATTCGGGCTGAAGATATAGAAGCAAACATAAAATATCCCATTAGAGGTCAGTTACCTCTCGATGAACGTGCAGTGACAACTTCGGTTAACCAAGGTGTGCCTTACGTTTTAAGCGACAAAAATGGGGTGCTAACAAAAGCTGTAACCCAGTTAGGTATGCAGTTACTGCGTTCTCTAAAAGATCAAGATGAAGCGTAGTAACCGTTAATAGGTAGTAATAGCTCTTTATCAAAAGTATATTCAATTCTCGTATCCTCAGTTAAAAGCATCTATGATTTAGATGGCATTCCGCTTGAACTGTTATTAAGTTTACCGACTACCCATTGTTTTCGATAAAAGAATAAGAAACGTGTATTTATAGAATATCCACAATTTCGATAAGAGGAAAAAAATGTCATTACTAAAACGTATTGAAAAAGGACCAGGCCAGCCCAGCACCCCGCGCGAGGCAAGTAAACAATCTTCAACATCAGCTTCAATTAGGTCAAAATCACCTGAAACACAAATCCGTCGTGCACCCAGTTCAACGCAAAAAGATGCTTTTAAGGAGTTGAAAGAACGTATTCAAGATAAACTCGTAGCGGAATTAGACCCGGCTATGGATATCACTCGTACAGATGAAGTCAGGCGGACTATTCAGGATATGTACGAGCAAATTTTAACACAAGAAAATATCATCCTTAGTCGTTCGGAAAGAGAAAGACTATTTGAGGGGATTGTAGCCGAAATCTTGGGGTTTGGCCCATTAGAGACATTATTGGCTGATGAAAATGTTAGCGAAATTATGGTTAATGGCCCAGAAAAAGTTTTTATCGAACGGAAAGGGAAACTTACCCTTAGTAAAGTAAACTTTGAAAATAACGAACATGTTATGAAAGTTATCGACAGAATTGTTTCCCCCCTAGGACGGCGTATTGATGAAAGCTCACCCATGGTTGATGCTCGTTTACCCGATGGTTCTCGGGTTAACGCTATTATCCCCCCCTTAGCCTTAAATGGCCCAACACTAACTATTCGTAAATTTGAAAAAGACCCCTTAACTATTGATGACTTAGTTCGTTTTGGCTCAATGTCAAATGAAACAGCTGAGTTTTTAAGGGCTTGTGTAATTGCCCGGTTAAATATTGTAGTATCAGGTGGTACCGGCTCTGGGAAAACGACTCTCCTTAACGTGTTGTCTTCTTTTATACCGGAAGATGAACGCATTATTACGGTAGAAAACGCGGCAGAATTGCAACTGCGTCAGGAACATGTGGTAACACTTGAATCTCGACCAGCCAATATTGAAGGCAAAGGGGAAGTGTCTATTCAAGACCTGGTTATCAATACCCTTCGGATGCGCCCTGACCGTGTTGTGGTTGGAGAGTGTCGTGGCGGCGAAACCCTTGACATGTTACAGGCGATGAACACCGGGCACGATGGCAGCTTGACTACGGCTCACGCTAACAGCCCTCGCGATATGCTTTCGCGTTTGGAAACAATGTGTTTGATGGCCGGAATGGACTTGCCGGTTCGTGCTATTCGCGAACAAATTGCCTCGGCTGTCGATCTCATTGTTCAACAATCTCGTCTAAGAGATGGCAGCCGGAAAGTGATCAACGTCACCGAGATTCAAGGAATGGAAGGCGACGTAGTTGTTATGTCTGACATTTTTGTATTTGAACAACAAGGCATGGAAAACGGCAAAATTATTGGCCGTTTAAAACCAACCGGTATTCGTCCTAAATTCTACGAACGTATTGAGGCCGCAGGAATTAGCTTACCACCTAATATCTTTGGGGCAGCCGGCAGATTTTAATAGCGAAGGGAAGCGTGGTACGTTACAACATGTGTTGTTTAACGTGGAGGTGAATCAATGTATTTGGTAATTGGATTGTTAGTTGTATTGACCATAGGTGTTTTGATTGCCGGAGTGTTTGTCTCCCGGCAGGGTGATACAGCTACTCAAAAGCGACTGGGCCAATTTGTGGGCGGCCTTGATGATGAGAAAAGTAATGAGAAAGCAAAGAGCCAAAAGAAAGCCAGTACTCCCTCCGCTTTAACACAAAGTTTAGACCAGGTTTTAGAAGATCGTGGTATTGGAAAAGGTTTAGCAACCGATTTGGCTCGGGCTGACTTGAAAATTACCATCGCTGAATTCTGGGCTGTAAGTTTAATGTGCATGATTGCCGTAGCCGGACTCGCTTGGTTGATCTATGGCGGCTTCATTTTTCCTTTGGCCGGATTTATCGGGGGCTTCTTTTTACCAAAAATCTATGTGAAATCGCGGCAAAAGCGACGGATGAATGCTTTTAATGATCAGCTTGGTGATGGCATTACCTTAATGGCTAACGGGTTGCGGGCAGGTTATTCCCTCCTTCAAGCCATGGAAGCCGTCGGCAGGGAAATGCCCGACCCTATGTCCACCGAGTTTCGACGCGTGGTGCAAGAAATTGGTCTAGGTGTTGACAACGAGCGCGCCTTCAATAACTTGCTTCGCCGGGTGCCCAGTAGTGACTTAGATATGATGATCACCGCTATCAACGTTCAACAAGAAGTTGGTGGTAATCTATCTGAAATTTTAGAGATCATAGGTTTCGTAATTCGAGAGCGAGTTCGAATCAAGGGTGAAATCCAGGTGCTAACGGCTCAGGGACAGCTATCAGGCTATGTTATTTCATTCCTGCCCATTGTTCTTGGCTTGCTTCTTTACGCCATGAACGGTGAATATATTGGCCGTATGATTTTCTCGTGCGAGAGTAGGGGGATCGATGTTGATGCTGGTGGTCTCTGTTCGCAACCGTGCGGTTGGATTATGGTCGGTGTCGCACTTTTGGGTATCGCTTCAGGTTTTTATGCTATCCAAAAAATTGTCGATATTGATGTTTAATTGGGATGAAACAGTGATACGGATGGTCTGGGAGGAATAAAATGGGTCTGATTACAATGATACTCATCGGCGTTGTTGGTATTTCGTTAATTGCTGGTGCAGTTGTATTGGTTCGATTTGGATTAAGTGCTACCGGTGGTGCAACAGGTAGCGATATTCAAAGTCGGCTCGAAGAATATGCCAGCCGTTCTGATGCTCCCCTCACCCTAGAAGAGATTGAGCTGTCGCAACCCTTTAGCCAGCGTGTTGTAAGGCCCTTGCTTGTTGGGCTTTCCACCTTTTTTAGCCGCCTCTCCCCTTCAAAATCAAGAGAAGCAATGGAACTAAAACTCCAAATGGCTGGCAAACCCTATAACTGGGGGCCATCCGAATTTTTTGGCTTAAGAATTTTTGTCGCCATTATTTTGGGTGTACTCATCTTTCTACTGCTATTAATCTCACAATCGTTTCTGATAGCGGTTGTTGCGGCCGCAGTTGCCGCTCTTATGGGGTTTATGCTACCCTTATTATGGCTACGTTCGAAAACCCGCAGACGACAAACGGAAATTATTAAAGCCCTGCCCGATGCATTAGATTTGCTGACCATTATTGTCGAGGCCGGCATGGGTTTTGACGGCGCTATGCAAAAAGTAGCTGAAAAATGGGATAACGAAATCAGCAAAGGCTTTGCCAAGGTCGTTCAAGAAATGCGGCTTGGCATTGTACGCCGCGATGCTCTGAAAAATATGGATGCCTCAATGGGAGTTCCCGATGTGACCACTTTCGTTGCTGCTATCGTCCAAGCCGAACAATTGGGGGTTAGTATCGCTAAAATTTTGCGCGTTCAGTCTGAGCAAATGCGTATCAAACGTCGGCAACGAGCTGAGGCAGAAGCCAACAAAGCGCCTATTAAAATGCTCTTCCCAATGGTTTTTCTCATTTTCCCGGCCTTATTCATTATTCTACTGGGGCCGGCTGCTTTAGTAATTATGGAAACCCGATTTAGTAACTAGTTAGCGGTTACCGGCTTATCTACCTGTTCCTTCAATGTTATGCACGTTTTCAACCAAACTCGCAATACGGTATTGATATCCCAAGTTCGCATGGCCGATACCTTTTGGCTCCGATTACGCGGCCTGCTCGGTTCTCAGCCGCTTGACCAAAGCGAAGGTTTAATTTTGGTCGGTGAGAAAAGCATCCATACCTTTTTTATGGGGTTTTCCATCGATGTTGTCTATGTTAACAAAGAGTATCAAGTGATTCTTACTCAAGAGGATATGGTTCCCTATCGGTTAGGCCCTCTCGTTTTTAACTCAGCCTACGTGCTGGAGATGCCTATCGGAACCATTGCTCAAACAAACACACAGGTAGGTGACCAACTAAAATTTGAGTCATAAATTAACGTTAACGACATTTCTCCCGGTCATAACTTCACAAAGGTGTGTTTAACGGATGAGCTTTTTTGCATCTCCTCAAAAGTTAATAAAATCAAGTCTCGATTTACTTTTTCCTCCCGCTTGCGTTGGTTGCAAAGCCCCCAATATTTGGCTGTGTCCAAGCTGTGAAAGCAAAATCCTCTTTATAAAATCAGATGTATGTCCTCGTTGTGGAACACCTTCAACATCAACGTCATGCGCTCAATGCGAAACTAACCCACTCAACTATATCGATGGTATCCGCTCAGCGGCGTACTTTCAAAATAATCCCATTCGTGCCGCGATTCACGATTTGAAGTATCGGGGCCGAAAAGTGATGGCTGAGACACTGGCTGTAATCCTGGCTGATGCGTATCATTTCTATGAAATGAGCGCCGATCTGCTTATGCCGGTACCACTCCATCGCTCACGCCACAGAACGCGCGGGTTTAACCAGAGCCTGCTCTTGGCAAATGAGCTTGGCCGATTAATCGATCGGCCGGTTGATGCTGTTACCCTGTATCGTACCCGCGATACAGGCCACCAAATGGAGTTGAACGCCCACGAACGTCACCAAAATGTGGCCGATGCCTTCGCTTGCCGGAAACCGGTAACACAGCCCAACATTCTTTTAATCGACGATGTTTGCACTACCGGCGCAACACTCGATTTCTGTGCAATGAGTTTGAGGATGAATGGCGCAAACGCGGTCTGGGGTTTAACCCTGGCTAAAACGCGTTAAAGCCTGTCTATAAATCTTTACGAGAAAGGAATTAAAAAATGCAGCTCGTACTTACAGGTA
>JAGRBY010000036.1 GCA_020433835.1 Anaerolineae bacterium
CCGGAAATTATCTACCATTTGGAGTCGTTCGATCAGGATTTGGTGCGCAGCGCCATCCCCTGTTACTTCTGCTCACGTATGGCCGCGCAGAAGGTCAAGGTCATCCTCACCGGCGAAGGCGCGGACGAGCTGTTTGCCGGGTACACGTATTATAAGGATATTCACGATGACGCCGCGCTGCATCACGAGCTGCGCCGGTCGGTGACCTGTTTGCACAACATCAACCTCCAGCGGGTCGACCGGCTGACGATGGCGCACGGGCTAGAGGGGCGAGTCCCGTTCCTCGACGTGGCGATGATCGAGATGGCGCAGACTATTCCGGCGGAGCTAAAATTGAAGCGGACGGATACCAGTCGCCCCATCGAGAAGTGGATTTTGCGGAAAGCGGTTGAAGATTTGCTGCCGCACGATATTGTGTGGCGCGATAAAGAGCAGTTCGATGAGGGCAGCGGCACTGTCGATTTGCTCGAGCCGTTGATCAAGTCGGCGGCTGCCGGATTAGACGTCGAGGCCTACCGCGCCAAATATCCACACACCAAGCTGCGCTCTGCCGAGGAGTGTTTTTATCACAAACTGCTGGTCGACGGCTTTGAGAAGCCGGAGGTGGTGCTAAAGAACGTGGCGCGTTGGGCTGAGCGGCCATAGCGTAATAGAAGGTTACTTACCAATCGTAGCTTGGGATAGACAGCGAAGAAGAAGTACTTTGCAGCGAGTCGGCAATGCATGCGCCTACCTCAAGAGGTCGCGCCGGAGATTGCATACACGAGGTTACGTAGAGGGTACTGCTTAAAGCCGCGAGAATAGCGATGTTAATCGCCCCACTCAAAAACATACGCGACCAATCGAGTGGGGCCGGCGGGTAAATGAGCTGCTTAATTCGTGCTTCGGTCAGGTTAAATGGGGTGTAGGCAGCCGTTTCGCTGATAACAAGCGTGTGACCGTTTTTAAGCAGCTTTTGCAGAGCACACAGCAATGGTAGATCGCTGCCCATATGGGCGATGGCGTGGCGGTCGGCCTCGATCTCTTGCTGCAACTCGCTGGCTTCGGCCAGAGATTTGATGAGCGGCAGAAAAAAGAAAGCGAATTTTAAGGCCCGACCAATAAGCAACCGCAGTGGATCGCGGCGGTGAATGTGCCGCACCTCATGGGCTAAAACTGCTGCCAATTCTTCATCGGTCAGCAGGTGAACCAGCCCGGCCGTCAGCCAGATGCGCGGTCGCCAGAAACCAAGGCAAAAGGCGTGAACGTTTTTTACGTCGAGAAAGACAATATCGTCAGGGGTGAGCCGGTGGGCCGGTAGAAGGGCCTGTACTCGGGCCGGCGGGGTGCTACGCAAAGGATAAAATAGATGGGCCAGTCGGCGGGTTGCGCGGAATTGGCGCGACAAACTCCAAGCGGTTCGTACCAGGATAATAACCAGGGTGATCGGAACGACCATCTGCCAGGCTAGCGGTGGATTATTTATCAGGTTGCGCCAGCCATTTTGGCAGGTTTGCCACAAAATATTGTACCAAACTTGCAGCGTGGCTTCGCTAAATATCACGCCAAGGCTAACCAACCCAATTGATATTCCGATAAGCAGCCAAAAATAGGCCAACGCAGGGTGTCTTTGTATCATCCGCTCTTTTTTCTCTGCTCGATCAGCCGTGAAATATCGTCCAGCAGTTGTTCGTCGATCTCTTCGGCGGTTTCGATCATTTGGGCCAGGGCGATTTGTCGAAAATCTTCGCCAAACATGCCGCGCACCATTTTATCGAACACGCCGGCCAGCAGTTCTTCGCGCGAGGCCGTGCCGGCATAAACAAAAGCACGGCCCACTTTATGCCGCACCAAAATGCCTTTATCAACCAGCCGGTTCATCACAGTCATCGTCGTTTTATAATTGAGATCGCCGCCCAGATGATCGATAACGTCTTGCACGGTGGGTTGATCCAACTCCCAAACGGCATCCATCAACTTGGCTTCGAGTTCGCCGAAGATGTGGGTTAAACCTTTTTCATCGAGCTTGAAGGATTGAATGGTGGGTTCTTGGCTCATGCGTATCTTCTTCTCTCCTTAGTTTCCTACGAATTGTAGGAAACTAAGAGAGCGCTGTCAAATTTTGGCCGAGATCTAATGCGCCCGTAAATATTCACGGATGAGAAGGGCTGCCGTCGCGCCCTCGCCCGAGGCCGAGGCAACCTGTTTGGTCGATCCGGCCCGCACATCGCCGGCGGCAAAAACGCCGGGGACGTTGGTAGCCAGCAGGCCGGGGGCCTCATCACCATTGGGCTGCCAATCGGGATGGTGGGTTAGTTGATGACCGGTAACGATAAAGCCATAATCGTTGAGCAAAACTTCGCTGCCCTTCAGAAAATCGGTGTTGGGCTGCTGGCCGATGAAGACGAACAGGCCATCCGGATGAAAAACTTTTGCCTGCCCGCTGGATTTATCGGTTACGTGAACATCGCTCAGTTTACCATCGCTGCCGGCCAGTTTGGTGACGGCAGTGTTGTAATGAACTTTAATCTTGTCTGATCCGGCCACTTTATCGGCTAACAAGGGTGAGACGCTGAGTTTATCGCCACGTACCAGCATCTCGACACTATCGGCAAAATTGAGCAGAGCAAACGACTCTTCCGTGGCGCTGTAGCCGCCGCCCACGACCATAACGTCTTTGCCTTTGTAAAACGGCCCATCGCAGGTCGAGCAGAAATGAACCCCGGCACCGATAAAGTCTTCCTCGCCTTCAATGCCCATACGGCGGTAGTCGGCTCCGGTCGCGATAAGCAAAGCTCGACTGCCGTACTCATGGCCGTCGCCCGTTTTGATCCATAAACTTGAATCTCGGCAGCGCAGGCCAACGACGGTTTGCGCCTGTAAAAACTCTACGCCAAACTTTTTGGCCTGAGCCACAACCCGCTGTGCCCACTCGCTGCCGCTGATGCCGTCGGGGAAGCCGGGGTAATTCTCCAGGGCCTCGGTGGTGGCTGCCTGCCCGCCCAGCGCTCCTTCATCAATGACCATCACGCTGAAACCGTCGCGGGCGGCGTAAATCGCTGCGGTCAAACCGGCCGGTCCGGCGCCGATGATGGTGACATCGTGAAAATCGTGCGGATCGGTGGTCGCCAGGCCCAATTTTTGAGCCAGCTCGGCGTTGGAGGGTTCCACCAAAATTGAGCCGTCATCGAAGACGATGGTCGGGATGATACGTTTACCTTCATTAATTTCTTCGACGTAGGCTTGCGCTTCTTTATCTTGTTCAATATCGACCCAGTTGTAGTCGATTTGCTGCTCACTCAAAAAACGTTTGCTGCGGCGACAGTCGGGACACCAGTAAGCGCCGTAGATGGTGATGTTTTTATCCATGGGGTGACTCCTGTTTTTACATTTTATTAAGCGCAATTGCTGTTTAGGAATGAAAAATTAATAACTTACACAATTCTGCCAGGTAATTTGTAATTGGTAACTGGTAATTAGAGACTGGAGATTGAATTACCAATACCTATTTACCCATTACCCAAACGCAAATGCGGAAGTTATTTAGTTCACGATCCTTAGTACGGCGTGCGCGTTGAGGCTTAGCTAAAGTAAAGTTTGGCTAATGTATTGGGCGAAATGCCAAGCCGGTAGAGCGCATAGATCGCCGCCCAAGAGATAGTTGCCTGCACCTTTCGATTTTGAAACCGGCTAGTCGACGCGATGATGTGTTGCGGGAGAAATAGTGTAGCCCCATAGTTGTCCAGTCGCTGGGCAAAGTCATAATCCTCCAGCAGATCGACGTCGTGAAATCCGCCCAAAGCTTCAAAGGCTTCTCTACGGACAAAAATTCCACTGTGACCGAAGTAGCGGCCTTGATAGCGCCACATTTTCAACATCTGCTCTAATCTTCGCGTGAAGAATGACGGATCTTCATATGTTACGTGAAAATTTCCGCCCATAGATTGAGGGAGCAGGTTGAAATTGGTCTCAATAGCTAGCAGTGCATCATCCGGCAAGCGACTGCCGGGCCACAAAAAGAGAAAAACATCTCCGGTAGCCTTGGTTACGCCAAAATTAAGCAGCGATCCTCTTGTGACTCCCTCATGGGTCACGACTGTCGTTTTTTGCTCAAAGGGGAAGTCAGTTGCAATAACCGGATAGCGTTGGACAACTACCACCTCGAATTCGCCGTGCTGTGGTGATAGGCTATCCAACGTCGTGGTAATAGTTTGAGACGGGTCAAAAATTGGAAGGATGATTGAAAATAAAATCGTCGCCATCGTTACACCAGGATGGCCGGATTATAACATAGTTCCAAAATAGCCGGTAGTGGGTAGGGTGATTAGAGATTAGGAGATTGTCTCTTTACATTTAGTAATCTCCAATCCCTTCATCGCCAGTTGGTCAAATATATGGGCAACTGCTGAATCGTCACAAGATTATTCCTCGAAATTTGAGGCGTCAACAGATGATAATCTTACGAATTAAATTTTGGTTAAGCGTTCCAAACCCTCAGCATCCAGAATATCAATCTGCTTGCGGCTAATTTCAATAAGTTGCTTAGCTTTGAACTCATTCAGGGTTTGGGTAGCCGTTTCGCGATAGGTGCCAATGGCTTCGGCCAGGTCTTGGTGAGTGAAGCCGTAAATATGGTCACTGCCCTGCTCATCGCGCAGACGGAGCAGCAGCAGGGCCAATCGAGCCGGAATGCTTTTGAAGGCAATGTCTTCCAGCTGTTCTTCGGCCTTGCTTAAGCGTTTGGCCATAACGTTCATAATCCTTAGGGCCACCGGCGGTTTGCTAAGGATTAGCCGTTCAACATCGCTGCGACTCATAACGCACAGCAAGCAGTTGTCCGCCGCTTCGGCAAAAGCATTGTACATGCCCTGACCGACAATGGCCATCTCACCAAAGATAGAACCCGGCCCAATCGTACCGATAATTAACTTTTTACCATCCGGCGATAGCCGATAGAGTTGAACCCGCCCTTTCTTGAGGATAAATAACACTTCGCTAGCATCTTGCGGCTGGTAAAAGATTTTTCCTCGGCGGCAGGTGCTCATTGTGGTCGTTCGATCCATCTCTTGCATCTCTTCTTTCGATAAATCTTGAAAGATATCGACCATTTTGAGATAGGTGAGTTTTTTATCAACATCTAAAACAGCCATCGTGGCTCCTTCTTATCTCGCCTTTTTTTGTTGATGTCGGCAGGTCGGTGGTTTTTGTATCAACCCATCGCATAATATCCTCCGGCCGGGGATTGCCCAGGGAGACAACTTGATTATTAAGCATATACGTTGGCGTAGCAAAAACAGCTTCCGGAATATCGGTCAGCGCGGTGGACACGTCGACTACTTCAACAGTAAAGACCTGCGGATAATGCTGTTCGATATAATGAGCGATGTCCAACGCCTCTTTACAGCCGGAACAATGCTCGGCAACAAAAATTCTCAGCAGGGGTTTCATAGTTTTATACCTTTTTTCATGGGCGTGGCTTGGAAACTTTACTTTTTTTCGCTAATAGACGTCGATATAATGAGGCTAAGGCTAAGAAAAAAGCAGAGAAAAACAGATGCTTTTTCATCGTCTTGATCATAATAACACAAAACTTCCGGTTTCTCACCTTAACGGCCATAAACCATCGTGTCGGGTCGGAAAGCGGCCCAGGCAAACCAGAAATGGGTGTGGCTAACTACCGGCTCAAGCTGCGCTCCGGCCAGTTCACCGGCTACCGCTGTGCCGAAAATATCCCACTCGCTGCCGGTTTCATTGTCGGCAATGCGGCCATTATCGATGTTGAACGTCAACCGTTCGCCCTCAACCCGTGGTCTGAACATTCCCACCGAGCCGACTTCGCGCGACTCGGAGATAACGCTACCGTCCAGCGCCGAAGCTGCGCCCGGCTGATAAAAGACGACCACCTCTTGCCCATCGATCATATCGGCGATGACGCCGCGCTCGGCCACGGTTGACAATGGGTAAGCCACGGCGGTTCCGTTCGAGGCGTAGCCTAACACCCGTTCCAACGCCGGCAGGCGCGGATCGGGTGTCGCCGGCTGCCCGCTTGTGTCTCGAAACAAAAACGGCTGGGTCGATGAGTCATAACCGGTATAAGGGTTTACATCAACGTTGCGCCCTTCACTGGAGAGGACTATCCCCTCGGGATAGGCCGCTTTGAAATCTTTCCAAGCGACCATTTGGGCCGGGATGATCTCCAACTGTGTACCCAGCATTTCGCCCACAATCGCTTGTCCTGTAAATTGCTGCCACCAGGAAAGCGTTTTGTTATCCCACATAATTAGATCGCTATTGCGCAAATTGCCCGATACACCAAAGCGGAGAACCTTGCCGTCCACTTCCCGATGAAAAACAATCCCGGCGTTGCACAACGGACAAAAGGTGACCGCCACCGGTATTTCGGCGATAGTATCGTTGGCAATCTCGTGGCGAGTCAAAATGCCCAGCGGATAGGCTCGGGCCTCGTCGCCGACGACCAAGGCGATAACAGGATGATTGTCGCTCAACCACGTGTCACCTCCGGCTATTGTATCGAAGGTGGGGTTGTCGATAGGCGGAATGCCGTCAGGGGGTGGCCCGCCGGATAGGATTTCGCGATAATCGACATTGTGCAAGCAGAAATTTGTAACCAAGCTGCTGTTTGGATCGATAATCGCTTCACCCGTATAGCGAGCAATCTGATCCGCCGTCCAAACGTTGGGCGTAAAGCGCAGATCGTTCACGCCAACATCAGCAAAAGGATCGTCGCAGGCCGGATTGATACCGGGCACAGCGCTTTCATCACGAACTTCCGTCTCGCGACTCTTGGTTACAGCCTCTGCTTCACTATCGGCCTGGGTGTCATCCATATCCGAGCCGGCCTCGGCTACGGGTTCTTTACGATTCTCGTTGCTTTCTTCATTATCCCCTATAGCCGCCGGTTCATCTCTATGCGGAGCCTGGGTTGGATGGGGTACAGCCGCACCGCATTGCGCAGCGATCAAAACCGATACCATCAGCATCAGGCTTGTAATTAATAGTCGTCGCTTCATGGACTATGCTCCTGGCTTACAGCATCAAAGCGCTGTTTTATGCTGCGTTGATATTTTTAGGGAAACGGATCTTTACGCTCCTATCTTATCAAATGCCAATGACTTTCTCTGTAAGGTAGCACACATATTTATTCAAACCCTGGCTAAAGGATTTGAAAACCAATACCAAAAATGGAGATAAGGCAATGCAGAGATAAGACGATTGGTAAGGCTAATCTCCCAATCTCTAATCACCAGTCTCCTTTCAAGTGTTAGTTTACTTTGCATGCTCATACTATCTCAAATTTTAGTCACTCTATCGATTAATCCTCGCAACATCTTAACAACTTCTTGCTAAAGTTGTACCATGCTTATTCGGTACAATAATTTTAGGAGTAAAAAATGACAATACAATTACAAGCACCCCCATCTCTCCCATCTAAAGGCTTGGTCGGACACCTCCTCCAACTGACTTATGAGCCGTTCCCCTTATTCCAACGTGCCGCAGAAGTTGACAATGTTGTTACGCTGCGTGCCCTTAATCGAAAAATTTATTTTATTTCACATCCCGATGCCATTAAACACGTGCTCGTTACCAATCAAAAAAATTACCAAAAAGGCCGCGCTTTACAAGCAACCCAGCAGGTGGTGGGGCAAGGCTTGCTAACCAGCGAGGGCGATTTTCACCGCATGCACCGACACCTGATGCAGCCTGCCTTTCATCGCCACCAGATAGCCGAATACGCCGAGACAATGGCGCACTTTACTGAGTCACACCTTTGTGGCTGGAGCAGCGGTCAACAGTTGGACTTGCATCACGAAATGATGGACCTGACGATGAAAATTGCAGCAGAAACATTGTTTGGCGCGGATATTACCGCCCAGAGTAAAGGGCTAAATCAGGCGCTTAACAATCTGATGGAAGATTTTAGCTTTTTCGATGCCACGCCACTGGGTCGCGTTTTGAAAAAACTACCCACGCTGCGCAATTTGCGCCGGAAACATTGGCTTAAGTGCCTGGACACCGCTATCTACGATTTCATCCAAAAGGGGCAAACTGAGGAACGCAACAATCTGCTGTCGATGTTGCTGGCCGCAGATGAGGGGGCCGGCCTGACCTTAGAGCAAATTCGCGACGAAGTGATGACCTTATTCATTGCCGGACACGAAACCACGGCTAATGCTATTGTATGGACATTTTACCTACTAGCGAAGCATCCGGAGGTTGAAGCTAAACTTTGGGACGAGCTTGGACAAATTTTGGATGGACGCCTGCCCACCGTCGAAGATATACGCCAGCTCAAATATACCCGTATGGTGCTCTCGGAGGCAATGCGGTTGTATCCACCGGCCTGGGCCGTGGGGCGTAACGCCATCGAGAATGATGAGGTTGGCGGATTTTCTATCCCGGCCGGATCGACGGTGGTGATTAGTCAGTGGGTTATGCATCGACATCCCACTTACTGGCCCGATCCGCTGACCTTTAAGCCAGAACGGTTCGATCCCGAAACTGCACCTCGACGACCGCGTTACGCCTATTTTCCGTTTGGCGGCGGTGGTAGAGCCTGCATTGGCGAGTCATTTGCCTGGATGGAGGGTATTTTGCTGGTCGCTATATTGGCTCAACGCTTTAAATTTGAATTAACCTCCAACGAGCCGGTTTTACCGCAGCCGGGGATCACGCTGCGTCCTAAAAATGGCCTACCCGTCATTATTCGAGAGCGACAGCCGATGGTGGTACAAAGTCAACTCTCATTTGGCATATCGAACCAGTAAGCCAGATATTGCCAGCGCCCCCACGGGGCGTAGATGTTTTGAATTTGCGCAGGCGTAACGCGTTCGCCGCCGAAATATTTCTTCGAGACAAAGGAGCGCATTTCGCTGTCGATGGCGAGATATTCATAGCGCCCAAGGAGCATAAGAATGGTCGCCGCCGCATAGGGGCCGACGCCTTTCAGACGGCGTAGATTGTCCAACACCTCTTTGGTGGGGCAGCTTGGGTCTTCAAAGGCGGCTAAATTCAGTCGGCCTTCCGCAACGACGTTTGCCAGTTCCCAAACATAGGGGCTGCGGTAGCCCAAACCCGTATGCTCTTTTAGAAAATCCGGCGTTGTGGCTGCAATATCTGCAGGACCGGGAAAGGCGAGACTGTCGCCGGAACCAGGGAAGGGACGCCCCAAGGTCGTAACCAGTCGATCAACCATGCGAATAGTGCCTGACCAATTAATATTGGTCGTGCAGAGGGTGTAGACAATATCCTCAAATAGCGTAGCGCAGCGCAGTAATCGTCCGCCGCCGGGTTCGAGTCTCAACTGCCAGCCATCGAGCTGATCATAAAAGGTGTGAAACTCGCTGAGATCTTCATCGAGGCGGAGCATACGACGTACGGCCTGTCGAATCTCCGTTTCTTCGGCAGGGGTAAGCGACTGCCCAGCTTCGACATCGATCTGGACTGCGGTAGGTCGCTCGGTCATGTTCAACCAGACAATTTGACCGCTACTAAGCTGTTGGAGGCGGGATAGTTGGGCCGTTTCGTCGTGCCAGGCAAAGGGGCGCAGCATGACCCAACCGTGAGCCTTAGCTGTTGAACGAAAGTGAAAAGGAGACGGTGTTTTTTCCTGAAGCGATATGTTAATCATCTCGACCAACCAGATGAATAATATTGGCCGGGTTACAAATCCAAAAGCCGCTAAAGTTATCCGGCAGCAGTTCGATCTCATCGCGCCGGGTGACGCCATAGCTGTCCATATAAGCTGCCGCCGAATTTACATCATCGGTTTTAAGTTCAAGCCAAATTTCAGCTTGACTGATATGATTAACCTTATCGATCCAAAGTTGGTTAGCGCCAAATTCAAATACGGCGCTGTGATGGGTCTCTTCCAGGAGAGGCAGTCTTAAAACTTCTTTATAAAAGTCTACCGTCTCTGCAAAAAGATAGGGGGGAACTTTCATGGCAATGTTGGAGCCGCCTTCAAAGAAAGGTTTATTTTTTAACGTCATTTTTCTCTCCTAAGCGCTTCTGCTGTGAAACTTCTGCCTAAGAGGATTTTAGAACATACGTTTGGGTATGTCAAAAATAGTTAATGATTCGTATTGGGATGGGAATGACCAATGTCTACGGCGACGAATATCGGACTACGCCTCCTTAACATCGGATGGTAATTGAGCGTGATGAGGGGCGGATATCGGTATGGTTCGCGACCACTCCTCCATGGCGATAATTATCAGGAGTCCGATCAAAGCGATAGTCAGTGACAGCAGAGGAGCAATGCCGCTCATCGCCACAATCAGAACAGCGGTCACTATGGTAAAAATCAAACGTGATAAGAGTAAGCGTCCTGCTGCTCGCCAAAAAGCTACAACCATTCCGCCCACAAAGAGGATCAACCCCAGCGCCAGGGCGGCCCGCCCCTCAAACTCAAGAGGCTCACTTGGGTGAGCGACTATTTCTTCAATCGCCACCGCGTAGGCGATAATGCCACACAACATAGGAAAGTGAAAGAGGCTGTAGACATCGCGAGCTAACCGCGACTGCTCGGCACCGTGAAGCGCCTCAAGGACATGGTCAATTTGGTGCTTGGTGCAGGGGAAATAACTCCACCATAGAGCGCACGTAATTGTCACCGCCAGAATTGAAATGATGACGAGGTTGCTTGTCCAGGCCGCGTGCGTCATACCGCTGGCTGCTATAATTAAGCTTTCGCCCAGGGCGATGATGACAAACAAGCCGTGCCGTTCTCCGAAATGCTCGTGATGCAAATTCCAGCCTTCGGCCTCTCCGCCGACAACCGCAGCGAGAACATCGAGTAGAATGGCTACCCCCCACATCCAATATTGTATCGAGCCACCAATAAAGCCCCCGATTAAAACGGCTGCAAGCCCACCAATCGACACCAGACCGAACCTTTGAACAGCCGCCCGCTGCGAGGGATCCGCCGAAGCGACCCATATATAAAGCCCAAGGCCGATGATCCGCACCAGTACGTAGGGTAAGGCAAACCACAATCCCCCGCCGTGAAAGGCATCCGGCAGAGCCACAGCCATAAAAAAGGCGACGCCGGTAGCGACCAACGTACTCAATTCTACCAGGGAATGGGTTGTATCCGCCGCATTGAGCGCCCACGTAAATTGAGTCCAGGCCCACCATACCAGCCAAAATACCAAAATCGCTTGACCGATGGTAATCCAGGTTATCCCTTCGTGCAGCAGCCCTACAATCTGCGTTACCGAAAAAACAAAGACAAGATCAAAAAACAGTTCAACAAACGTGGCGCTTTGATCTTCGGGCGAGACAATACTCTGAGCTTTCATCGATGTATCCCCCCATACTATTTAGCATTGTTACAATTAGGCGACCGAGATAATATCATGCTTTTTTCTTTAAATCCAGTTTATTTAAGAACCATTTTGCACAATCAGAGACGTTTGAACAGTTCATAAGATCAAACAATTTGCGATTCCCCCCATTTTGGGTTTTTTGACAGAATTATTTTTTAATTTCATTTGACATCCTGTTTTGAAAGGCTATAATCCCTCAATAATATTTCACATATGTGAAATATTATTGATTTTAATTATTTTTATTAGCAATCGAGCAGCGGATGCCTTTAGGTCAATAACTGTTGCCAACCGCTGGATATAAAAGGTAGTTTCTTGATGAATGAACATCCACCAGAAGAAAAAATTGAAGCAGCTCTTATTCGTCTCGATGAATTGTGGGGGCGTTTTATACGGCAAGTGTCAGCAGAAATTAAAGAATATCCGCACTCGATGCCCCTAACACAGCTTTACGTACTGCGTTTGTTGGATAGACGCGGCCCTTTAAGCATGTCTGAATTATCGCAATGGCTGGGTATTTCGATGAGTGGCTGTACGGCCTTGGTCAATCGCCTCATGGCTGGAGGTTGGGTTGAACGGCAGCGTGATCCCAACGACCGGCGGATCGTCTTGGTTGGGGTTAGTTTGATCGGCGAGCAAAAGTTAACAGAAATTCGACAGAGTCGCGCTCGCATTTTTGCCCGTTATCTGACCCATTTAGAGCCTGATGAAATTGAAACGCTGCTCCGTTTGAGCGAGCGTATATTCGAGTCGGTCTCTGAAGAACAGACCGATAGGGTGGAAGTAGCCATGCCGCAATAATAAACGTACCCATTGAGATAACTGTCTTTCTTATAAAGGGCGTATGTTCTGTAAAACTCAACCTTTTTGGAGTCACTATAGATGTTAAATTCTGTCTCAAATCTGATAAAAAATATAGGACTTGGTTCTCGTTCGGCAACCGGACAACAAAATCATATTCAAACAACTAATCAAATAACAGGCTCACGTCGCTGGTGGGCTTTAGCCGCCGTACTCGTCACCATGTTCTTCTCCTCCCTAGACCAAACTATTATTTCCACAGCTATGCCCGTTATTATCGGCGAACTGCAAGGCTTATCGCTCTACGCCTGGACCTTTACGGCCTACATGCTTACCTCCGCCGTCACCGTACCGATTTATGGCAAATTATCTGATGTATACGGCCGCAAGCCGTTTTATATCGCCGGGTTGCTCTTTTTTATGATCGGCTCGATGCTGTGTGGCCTGGTAGTTTCGATGCCACAGCTCATTCTGGCGCGCGGTCTGCAAGGGTTGGGAGCCGGAGCCCTGTTGAGCATGCCCCGCGCCACCATCGGCGACATTTTTAACCCGCGTGAACGCGGGCGCTGGATGGGCATTGTTGCCTCGGTGTTCGGGCTATCGAGTATCATCGGCCCGGTGATGGGCGGCTGGATTACCGATAACTGGGGTTGGCGCTGGATTTTCTACATCAACCTGCCGGTCGCTGCGTTGGCTTTGTTGACTGTGTTTTACGCGCTGCCGACGGTTAGAACCGAAGATAAAATTCAGCTTGATTGGCAGGGCACTCTTGCGCTAGTGGCTGGGTTGGTTCCGCTGCTGCTGGGCTTCACCTGGGCAGGGAATGCGTATCCCTGGGTTTCACCAGTAATTTTGAGCCTTTTTGGCGCAGGTATTGCGTTCTTGGCACTGTTCTACTGGATCGAACGTCACGCGGCTGAACCCATCATCGCGCCGGAGCTGTTCAAAAACCAAATTTTTACCTCAACCGCTCTTGTTGCTCTATTCGTCATGATGGCTTTGTTTAGCGCGGTCATGTTCCTGCCCCTGTTTGTTCAGGGTGTTTTGGGTAAATCGGCCCAACAGTCCGGCGAGATTTTGATGCCGATGATGCTCAGCTTTGTTGTCTCTAGCATCATTGGTGGTCAACTCATCTCGCGCACTGGTAAGTATAAGGTCCAAGCGGTTGTGGGAACTTTAGCGCTGACGGTTGGGGCTTTTCTGTTAACGCTGATGGGGCCAGATACATCAACCTTGAATGTTGTCTTCAATGTTATCTTATTGGGGATAGGTATCGGCGTTGTCTTGCCGCTGCTAAACGTAGCCGTCCAAAATGCTTTTCCTTATAAAATGATGGGCATGGTGAGCGCTACCCAACAGTTTGTGCGGTCGTTGGGCGGCATTATCGTAGCCCCTGTGTTAGGGATGGTCCTGGTTACCGTCTTTTCGGCACAGTTGAGCATGTTAATGCCTGCTTCACTGCAAACAGCCATTCAAACCCTGCCGGCGGAGCAGCAAGAACTGCTGCTTAACCCCCAAGGTCTCATCAATGCCGAAAGCCAGGCCGCCATTCAATCGAGCTTTACTCAGATGGGCGACAACGGCACGGAGCTTTACAACCAGTTTATCACCATTATCCACCAATCCCTCACTGCCGGTGCGAGCAAACTTTTCCTGGTGAGTACGGTGTTTGCCGTGCTGGCCTTCCTGTCGACCTTTGCCCTTAAAGAGCTTGATCTGAAACAGGATGAATTTTTCAAAGAAACACAAGAGCAGGTTAGTTTGTTGGAATAGTGTGCATCCCAGTCCCTTGCTCGGCAATTGACCGCGTCACAACGCAGTGCTATATAAAATCCATTCGCAACAAAAAAGGAGTCCTCTGAGAGAGAGACTCCTTTTTTACACCTATTATCAGGGCAAAATAGTCAATCAGTTCTAAAGCCATTTACACGTTTATCGATATAAAATCTGGCAGTAGGTTATTCCTTCCTTATCCCCCATAAATACTCAACCCTTTATAAAACCCTATATTTGACCTTGACGACATTTAATATTATGCTATGCCTAACATTTAGGATTAGCAACTTATACGCAACTTATCTATGATAAGTAAGAGAGGATTTTGATTCGGTTACACTTATGTCATCAAACTGCGGGGTTTGGTGGCTCGAACTGAAGTGACATTCAGGCCTACAGAAAACACTGCTTCTTAATACAAATCAAAGGTTGAGGGGGCATACAAATATGTTTAGCTTTCGATTAAGTTCTCAGTTAATTCGGTCTTTGGTGCGAATTGGCCTGGCAATTATTGCCTTGACAATATTTGTATTCAACATTGTGAAGGCGGTCGATCTTCCCCCCATTAACTCAACCGCTTTTATCCAAACCAGTGGTCCCAATACCCCCATCAATATTGGTGATTTCTATACCAGTGTCCAAGGTGCAAACGAACCTCACTTTGTACGCGTGTTAGTCCCTTGTACATGGCCGAATGACCTGCCGGTTACATTTGCCCTCTTTGACCCGGAAGTCCAAGAACCGGACCCGTCTCTCTCCAATCCACCACCGGCCGACGATGAAATCCGCGACGCAAACAATAACACTATTCTGAACCCACCTAATCAAAACATTCAATTTGCCGATATCACCACCTATACGGTATTGGCTCTCCGCGACGATGGTTCAGTAGATGTTGTCGTTGATCCTATTTCATTTGTTCCCACAACCAGCCTGACCAGCACAACCAATGACCGCTGGGTAGAGTTAGTGACATTTGCCCCCAACACCCCCAATTTCGGCTGTGGTACGTATGCCGTGGCCACAATAACATCTGACAATGACGACAACGCCTGGAAACTGTCCGTAAGCCACGATCCGGATTGTACGGTGAGTGTACCTAACGGTGGAAGCTGTTCCGGCATTGGACAGGTTCAATCTGATTTGTTAAACAACGGCAATGAGCTCGACAGTGCCGATCAAAAACCCGGTACCGGTGACGAGTTACTCATTAGCTTAGATCAAATTACGTATCAGCATGAAGGCAACGGTTCTACCTGCCAGCTATTCTACCACCCCGTTCACCAGGAAGATTTACCCGAAATTACACTCCACGATTTTGACTTGGACATCGACGCCCAAGACCCCAACGTGACGGTTCGGCACATTTCACCATCCGGTGTTGTGTATAATGGCACTCCCTCAAAAAACCAAGCGTGGAACAATGCGCCGGCTCCCCCTCCATTTCCGCCCCAACGCGGTGGCGACACCATTGCAATTACAGAGGAGGATCTCGGGATATGGGTTACTGAAATTTGTGTGCTGCGAGACAACCAATATATCTTCGAGGGACAGGAAGACGAAATCGTATTTCTAACACCACCGCCCATCCCCCGTATGGATGTCTCTAAAGACGATGGCCGAATCATTGTCTCGCCGAGTGATGTCTTAACCTACACAATTGTCTTTACCAACATTTCTGATACAAATCCATTTCCACTACCCCCGCCGGCCAACGCCGCTCCCCCCGGAGCAGCCTTCAACGTAAAACTCCGCGACGAGATTCCTCCTTTTACAACCTACGTAAGCTGCGCTGTAAACCCGCCCTTAACCGGCAGTTGCGCCGAAGGGCCAACCGGTATTGTAAATTTCCAAATCAACGAATCAATTTCCGCCGGGGATGGGGGGAGTACATTGGTGACGGTTTTAGTTGATGCTGATGCCCCGCCCGGCTTTATTACCGATACTATTGTGTTAAGCTACACCGGTATTCTTAATGAAGAGTATCCATCGGTGTTCGATACCGATATTGACCAAATCTTACCTACCCCTACTACAACTCCAACCGACATACCTACTTCCACTCCGCAGCCAACGGCTACGCCCCATAATGATGATGATGATGATGATGGTAGCGTTCCTCCGCCCACTTCTACACCGTTACCACCGCCGACCAACGTGCCTGTTGAAGCCGTTACGGTAGAGCCAACGCCAACACCACTGATTCTATTTTTGCCCGAAACAGGAACCCAAACGCCTTTGTTTGAGTTGACGGCTCTTGGTCTGGTTCTGCTCGTGGGCCTGCTGGTTGCAATCACAACCTATTGGCGGAAAATATGGCCTAAACCCGATGCGTAAAAGCAAGTGGGGAAACATTTCCAACAAAAACGGCCGATTTATTTCTTTGAGATTCAACACTCCGCGTGATACTTCACCCGGTTTGGTTGCTGTCGTTACTTTTGCTTAGCTTCAGATAAGCCATCATAATCAAATCATCCCATACACCATCAAGGTAGCGAGCCTGTCGTTTTACGCCTTCTTGCTCGAACCCCAACTTTTCGTAGAGTGCCTTGGCCCCGTGGTTTGAGGCAAACACTTCCAGTTCGATGCGGCTCAGGCCGTTGGCAAGGGCTTTGTTTATCGTGGTCTCCAGCAAGCGATAACCAATCCCCTGCCGGCGATACTCGGCCACCACGCCCATACCCAATTCGCCGGCGTGCGTCAGCCCCGGAATAGTATAAGGTCTAATATCGCACCAGCCCACCATCTTTTTGCCATCGAGCGCCACAAAATGAAACACATCCCTTTCAATATTATAGCGAACGACCTGCTCGATTTGCTCTAACGGTGGTGATTCCAGCAGCAGCAGATAGCGCCGCTCGCGAGCGACCTGATCGAGCGCCTGATGAAAGGCTTTGGTATGTTTGAGGGCAATGGGTTTAATGACGATTGTCATATCTGGCCTCCTGATTTTCTACTGCATATATGGATGATGGGGCATCTATTAACATCGGCCACGATAGGCGAACTCAAAGCAAACATCATCGCGGCGAGATTGAAGGAATAGAGGTTTCTCAAGTATATCATATCTTAAATTACCATAAAAGGTCTCGCGGCTATCCGCATCAGCAAGATTGCTGCCGCATTGGATATGTGGCCAGGGCTTCTGTCGCGTTAAAAACCCATACAAATAACGCATTTGTAACTGAGCAGTAACTTAAATGAAACTTGTATTTGATACACTAAGGGTGTCTCTATAATTCATTAACTCTGTAAAACAGAGGAGGTACTCAAATGAATGCTTTTAATCGCTATGTAGAAGTCGGCCAAGCCTGGTTCGATACCCAAGTTAAAGTTGGTCAAAGTTGGTTCGAGTCACTCAAGGCAGTTGAGTTTACTAATCTTGCCCCCATGTGGGACAAAACCATTGACGCTTACCAGGCCTCTCTCCAAAGCACGCTGGATGCAGAAGTAGCCGGAACCAAAATCTGGTTCGAAGAAGTTTATGCGGTCGAAAACCTGCCCCAACCCGCCGTCGATGTTGTCAAACAAATGCAAGCTGCTACGGAAAAAGTGACCGAAACGCAACAAACTTTTGCCGACAACTGGGTAACCCTGCTCCGTAAAGTTGATCTTAAAGAGCTTCCCTTGGCCGGCATCGAATTAGAATTACCCAAAAAAGCAGCTCCTAAAGCAGCCAAAAAAGCAGCCTAAGCTTCATAACACGTAACACGAAAAATAACACCGTCCTCTAAGTCGAGGACGGTTTTTTATTTATACGTAAAGCGCTTGTGACTTACATCGACGAGCTTCTTATAATCCCTAACCGGTTGTGCGCAAACCACTGGCGATAGCATTAACCGTGAGCAAAAGCTGGGGTACAATCTCCTGCTTCTGAGCATCGGAGCCGCTGCGCCACTGCTGCAACAGATTGATTTGTTGATGATGCAAAATGCGCAGCCCCTGTTGGCGCAGAGCAAGCAGTTGGTGAACGTTAGGTCGGCGTTCCGATAGAGGGCCGTCGTAGATTTTCTCGAGCATCTGTCGGGTCCGTTGATACTCGCTTTCCACCAACGCCATAATCGGCTCACGGATCGACTCATCCTCAACCAGAGCGGCATAGGTGCGCATCATATCAAGATCCGCCGTCGCGATACTGGTGGCGGCGTTGCTGATAATATAATGAAGCGGCGACCAAATAATGTTCTGCTCACATATCAACGCGAACGTCTCCGGCTCGGCCTTAAGCAGCCACTCCAAGGCCGTCCCCACACCGTACCAACCCGATAGATAAAATCTGGACTGCCCCCAACTGAAGACCCAAGGGATGGCTCGCAAATCGGCAATGGTTTGTTGGCCAGTTCGCCGGGCCGGTCGCGAACCAATCCGACTAGCCTCGATGGCATCGATAGGCGTAGCCTGGCGAAAGAACGTTACAAATCCATCGCTGTGCAGCAGGGTTTCGTAGGCCTGTCGGCTTTTCCCAGCCAGTTGATCCATCACCGGTTCCAGAGGGTGCGACGGCTGCTCGCCATATCGATGCCGCAGCGTGGCCCCCGTTGTTCCGGCGATGAGCAGTTCCAGATTGTAAGCCGCGTTGAGTCGGTTAGCATATTTCTGGGCGATGGTTTCACCCTGTTCTGTCATACGCAAATCGCCGTCGAGCGAGGCATAGGGTAAGGCATTGATGAAGCGGTGCGTTGGCCCGGCTCCCCGGCTGATGGTTCCACCCCGACCGTGGAAGAATCGGATACGTACCCCTTGGCTGCGCCCGACTTGGGCCAGCGCCGCCTCAGCTCGATACAGATTCCACAAACTGGCGAAAATGCCGCCATCTTTATTGCTGTCGCTGTAGCCGACCATCACCTGCTGGACCGGCTGCTCCAGACCGCTCCGCTCCTGCTGGTAAGCCAGACTGCGCTGTGTGAGAGGATGGGCCAAAAACGCCTCCAAAATTTGGGGAGCTTGTTGCAAATCGTCAATGGTTTCAAACAAAGGCACCACCGGCAGTTGGCACACCAACCCATTTTCGGTTTGCATCGCCAGCCCCACCTCACGAGCCAACAAATAGACCACCAACAAGTCCGACAAACTGCGGGTCATGCTAACGATAAGCGCCCCGAGACCATCCGTGCCATTGTGGTTGATATGCTCCAGCACCACCCGATAGCAGCTTAGAATCGCTTCAGCTTCGCTGCCCAGTTTTATATCGGGCCGCGTAAACGGTCGGGGCGACAGAAGCTCTTCATTCAAAAACCGAAGCCGTCGCTCTTCATCCCACTGCGGGAAATCGGCTCCGTCCAACCCGGCAGCCGTCATCAACTGGGCCACCGCCAAATCGTGAAAGCGGCTATTTTGGCGAATATCCAGCGCCGCCATGTGAAAACCAAATGTTTGAACAATCCGAATAATAGGATCGAGATCGACACGGGCAATACGTTGGGCTTTAACCTCAAACAAATTTTGGCGCAGCCAGGTCAGGTCGGCCAACAGTTCAGATGCAGACCGATACGTGCCGGGTGCGGGCGGCTTCTCCGTTGTGGCGACAGGTAGCTTGGCCCTGATAAGATTAACCACTTGCCGCCAGGGTTCTTCCGGATTGCGAGCCAGCGCTTGCTGCCCCTGTTCACCCAACGATTGAGCGACATCGGCAATCCAGGTGCGCAGCGATGGGGGTGGTGTCTGCAAATGCTCAGACAAACTCATGCGCACAGCCAGAGTGGTCAACTGCTGTTCAAGCAGTTGCAGCGCGGTCTGGCGAAGGTCGGCCAGCGTTTCGTGCGTAACCGATGCAGTTACCAGGGGATGACCATCGCGGTCACCGCCAACCCAATTACCAAACGAAAGATGAGGCATTTGAAAGGGTGTCTCCAACAACGTAGAGTCAAAGCCCATGGCCTGCCAAGCATATCGCAAACGGCGATCCAGTTCGGGCAGAACCAGAGGAAAGACATTGTAGAGATAGTAAATAATATTGCGTCGCTCGGAAGCAACATCCGGCTTTTCCAAGTAGATCTCGCCGGTTCGCCACAAGCGCTCTAACTCAACCTTAACGACATCACGAATTTCTTCCTGCTCGGACGGTGTCCATATCTGGTTCTCGCGTCTAACCAGGAGCAGGTAAAGGCGGCGATGGTGCTCTAACACGGTGGCGCGTTTGGCTTCGGTCGGGTGGGCCGTTAGAACCGGTTCAACCCGAATGGTTGTTAAATTTTCGGCAATTTGGTTATCGGTCAAGCCCTGTGCTTTTAGCCGGTGCAGGTTTTGCTGCCACAAGCCGGATACCTCTGCCAAATTTCCTTCTGCCTCAATCATCCGGCGGCGCTGAACCGAAGCATTTTCCTCAACCATATTTAGCAGTTGAAAGGCAATTGAATAAGCCTGAGCCGTTCGACGCGGTTGATGAAGGGTAGCCGCCGGCTGCGTTCCGTTGCGCCACGGTAACCGCTGTGCCAGCTCCGGCTCACCCAACTCCTCAAGAACTTCTTGAAAACAGTCCATGATAAATTCTAAATCTTCGTGGATTTTTTCGAAATTTGCTTCTTGTAAACGATTGACGCTCATCAAAATACTCCTCATTCCCAAGTTTTTCGATAATGTGTAATGCTTTGATATTTCCTTACTTGTAGAGGACTCTGCTTAATATTGCAAATCTCTGAAACTGTCCGCATACTATAGTTGATGGCGTTGGGTTGTCTCCCACCCTAAAGGAGGAAACTCTCTTCTTATGAATCTCTCCGAAAAGGTGTTAGTTTTAACAGCCACAAGAAGTACACTACAATAACATTATTGTATTCATCCTTCCATAAAGTATTATACACGAAAGGAGACACGTACGTGGCAACCAAAAAATCTCTATCCCGCTTACAGGGCATCGCACAATGCTGTTGTCACGACCAACCTCCGCGTGAGGATGCGTAAAGCCGTTTGGCTTTGCATTGCTGAAGAGACTCCGGCCACAGGCGCGTTTGCCTTGTGGCCTTTTTTTGTTCAAAAATAGGGTCACGGGATAGCTGCGGTTGCCCGTGACGTTTCTTTTTCCCAAACCCAAAACAGCCACGGATCTATGTACGATGTAGTTGAAGATATAAGACCAAACGCCTGGGGATATTGTACCAGAATTTAAAGGCTTACAACTTTTCGTGGCGAATTTGATAGGGAAGCTGGTGTAAATGTTGATCCATCAGCTGGCTTAAGCCGACTAATGTAGCTTCGATGGCTTTTGGTTGGGCACCTGGTTTGGTTTGTTCTGCTAACTGCTCATGATGCTTTTGCCACCAATAGTTAGGGTTGATGCCACCGCCAATCGTAACGACCAGTTGATCATGATCGAGCGGCGTATAAAATTCCATCACCGGATCGCCATAATCGATGCGGGAGAAAATAACGGCGTAACATGGCTCTGTTTCGTGGGCAAAACCGTGGATGATGGCCGGGCTGTTTTCACACGCCATCCTGCCCAGGGGAGTCATACCCAGGGCAATTAGGCCTGCTCGTATTTTTGCGACATCGGCCTGGTGTTTGGTCGGAATATCGCAATTATCTACGCGCAAAAACAGGCGTTCCTGGCCGCGCCAGACGATGCCGTTCACAAAGAGATCGTCAATTTGAACACCATCGAACTGCGAACTAAAGGTTAGACCGTCTTCGTAATCGTTGTAAAAATAGCGGCCAAACACCGGCCAGTCAGGAAAACAAGCGGTGCGAACCGGAAGTAACGTTACGCGGTCTGTGGTCAGTTCGTAATGGAATTTTTGCCGGCCGAAGCTTAGCGCCAGACGCGTACCTGGTGGTAAATCGCCCAGCACCCTAATTAAAGGTGCTATTCTAATGGGGGTCGAAAAGCGGCGATAGGACGGTTTGTAGCACCAGATCACATTTTCGGCTTGCCACTGTTTACAACTTTCACCGAAAAGCGCACTGCTTCTTAGATCGATGAGCAATTTTCGCTGAAAATCTGGATCGGCCTGGGGAAGGGTTAAACGCAGAGTTAGACTGTTACTTTCAGGGATAGCTTGTTCGAAGGCAGCCCAATCGATTTCCTCAGCCGTTGCCAGTTTCCGGCAAAATTCAGGCCAACTTGTAATTGAGGATAGCCTGGCTGCCATAGAAGGGGCTGTTGCCCCCGGTAGGTACGAAATCTGAGGGTGAGGATTGCGTACAGTGACCGGGAAATAATGTTGTATCTGCTTTAGCGTGTTGATGGCGATGGGGTCGGGAAGATCGACCATCATGGCCCTTGCCTCTTCACGCTCTGTTTCTTCATCATCTGAGACCCTAAACCCGCTGTAAGCGCCTTCTTGCCATTCCCCCGGCTTCAACAGATCGGGCAAGTTGAGAGCGGCGAAGACAGAGCGGGGATCGAGCTGTTTAGCGGCTTGGGTTATTGTATGAGGATCGATAATGAGGCCGCCGGGCAAGTCGGCCTCCGGCTCGGTGCAAACCTTTCCTTCTTGAAACTGGGTAATGTGCCAGGTGCCGTCTGCCTCGGCCCGCAGTATCAGCCCATCGACTTTGGCTTTTACAAACCATTCCTTTACAGCCGGGGCACTTTCTGTTTTCAAGATGCCGGGTAAATCGACCCACAGTTCAGCGGCCCAAAGTTGGCCAGATGCCGTCAACCCATCCTCTTCCTCTGGCTCAACCCACAGTGTGAGGCCAAAATGCTGCCACAATTCTTTTTGCCGGGCGAGGGAAAAAACAGCCAGACTAAAGCCGGCTCGATGGCTGTAGTCGGCCAGGCAATAAAAGCCGCTGGGGTCGCCGTTGGCGGCCTCGGTTTCCAGACCGGCCAGGGCTAAAAAGATATTGTCGCGCAGCAGTTCAGCCGGATGATGCACCAGAATTCGGCTAAAAGCGGCGGTATGGGCCAAACCCTTTTTATGAGGGCCGGTCCAGGTGGTTAGCTTCGAAAGCGATCCCTCGCAATCGGTGATGTCCCAGTAGAATTCGGCGGCTCTGATACGGTTAGGCCATAGACCTGTGCTCGGTTGGCCGATGATTTCGGCCAAATTACCTTTAGCTTCAGCAACAAGCCCGGCTGTTTTACCGGGTTGTTTGACCGGTTTCGTCGGCAGGCCGGCATTCCCCTCATAGCTTCTCAGCAGTTTGTTAACGGTACCCAGTAACGCTTTTTCCGGCTTGGCACCTTGCAGTAGGGTTGTTGCGACACGCTCAAAATCATCCCACATACCGGATACGGCCGGGTCTTCCAAATCGCTTGCACCTTGCACGCCAAAAGCTTCAAACCAGCCGGCTATGGATAACTCCGGAGCAGCGTATAACCGGCGTAATTGCTCAAAATCGGGTGTGAAAGTCGTATTGTCGAACCAGCTTTGTAGGGTATCGAATGTGGCCGGGTCGCGTGGTGTGCTGTTGATTGTCTCCAGGCGCAAGTTCATTTCCTTGATTACCGGCTTGTGATCTGCTGCGGGCGATTGCATCAGTAAGGTGGTTACGCTGTGGCCAAAGCTCCACAGCATCAGATAGTCGCCCCCAAATATCCAACAGATTTGCAGCATGCCACGCAGATCATCGTCAAGAAACTCGCCGAAACTAAACTCATCGAGCGCCCCTCGGTTGGAAAGGTAGCTGACTTTGGCGCCATGCGACGGGCGTTTTATTTGGCGATAGCCGCCGCGATAGTCAATCAGGTTATCAAGTTTCGCATGCCAGAGATCATATTCACCTTTTTGTTGGGGTTTGGGTAAAGACAGAGGGGCTAAAAGCAAGGCGGCGGATGACATATATTTACTCCCTTGAAAATAGTAGTTAGCAGATAGCTGATAGCCGATAGCAAAAGATTTTTATTCTCGTTGCTGTTGCGCAGCTTCTGTCGCACTCCCTTGAAAATAGGGCTGTACTGGAATTCAGGGGGTTGACAAGAAAAAACGGGTACGCCCCTCCAAATCGAGCCAGAGTCGTTGAAATAA
>JAGRBY010000370.1 GCA_020433835.1 Anaerolineae bacterium
TAAGTAGGTGGAGCAAACAAAATTGAAACGGTCTTTGCGTTTTGACCGTTTCAGGCTACTCAGAGTACAATGGGCAGTGGCCTAATTATGCTAATTGAGTACCTCGACTTTGCATCAAATTCAGATAAAGTATGCCTACCCCTAAACCAAACCGAACTTGTAATTTTGGTGGGATTAACAGGTGTTGGCAAAACAACCGTAACGGATGCGCTCCAAAAGCACATCACCTTTACGCTGTTGCCCAATCGACGGCAGGTAACGGATGAATTTATCATTGCTTCGCTCCAAAAAGAAGATGGCGAAGCGGTTCACCCCGTTACCGACCGCCTGAAACGGCTTGAGTACACGGCCCGTTACCGCGCCCAATATCCGGGTGGGATGGCCCATGCCTTAAGCCGGCTGGCGGTCGATCCGCAACAGGTAACGTTCCCGCTTATTTTCGATGGCCTGCGCGGTCAAAATGAAGTCCAGCATGCACTGCACTTTTTCCCGCATGCCCGTTTTCTCATTCTCGATGCACCGGACAGTGTGCGTCTCAATCGCCTCTTAAATCGGGGTGATGCCTTCGACCGGATCAACTTCGACGCGGTGGTCGGTCAGGATACGCTAACCGCGCTGCAAGCAATCCCCCATATTGATTTGGTTTTCAGCCCGGCCGATCTGCACAAAATTAGCCAAACCACGGCGGAGCTGGCGGTTGACGACGTTGTAAAAAAGGCGGCTCTCATCGTCAAAGAGCGACAAAATTACGACTCGCAAGCCGCCCGCGCCTTCTTAACCCAACACCTACCAGCCAATCGGGTTTTGGTGATCGACACTGCCGCGCATGCACCGGCGGCTATCGTAGAACACATTAAACCGTGGTTACGCTAAAGGAAATGCTCCATGCCCACCATTGCTGAAATTCACACCCATCCATTTCGTCTGCCAATGAAAGGTTCGCTCAGTTGGGGCAAAGCCAGCCGCCTCGACGCGCTGGAGCACGTGCTGGTTCAACTCGTCACCGACACCGGCCACACCGGCTGGGCCGAGGCTACCCCACGGCCGACCATCTATGGCGAAACGCCCCAATCCATTCAAACGATTATTCACGATCATCTCGCGCCGCGCCTGATCGGTATGGACATCGACGATACCAAGGCCATCAACCGCGCGATGGATGTTATAGCCAACAATCACACGGCCAAAGGGGCCATAGATATTTCTCTACACGAAGCTATTGCTGCCAGTCGCGGGCAAACGCTGTTTAACTATCTCAATCCAATTCATCGCCGCGTCAAAGTTTCTTACATTTTGGGCATCGCCGATGAAGCAACGATGTTAGCCGAAGCCCAAAGTGTCTACGACCAGGGCGTGCGAGTCTTAAAGGTCAAAGTTGGCCGTAATTTTGATGATGACGTCCGCAACGTTCGTCTGTTGCAGCAGGAATTTGCCGGTACCGATCTGAGTCTTTACGGCGACGCCAACGAAGGCTTAGCGCCCAACCAGGCTCACGATCAACTGCGTCGATTGGCCGATCTTGGCCTATTGTATGTTGAAGAACCTCTGCCGGTCGAACGCATTGCCGAACGGAGCCAACTCCGCGCCACCCAACTGCTGCCGCTCATCGCTGATGACAGCACGTTTACACCGCGCGATCTGCGCCGCGAGCTATATTTCGATACGTTCGATATTCTTAACATCAAAACAGCCCGAACCGGCTATACGCACTCATTCGGTATGTTGGATGCTGTCCGAGCACACGGCAAAGGCGTGATGATCGGCTCGCAGGCCAGCTCGACTATAGGCACCATTCGGGCCGCACTTTTTGCCGGGTTGGAAGGCATCGATCACCCCTCAGAGTTGAGCTTCTTCCTTAAGGTCGAAGATGATATCGTCAACCGCCCCATCGAAATTGTGGCTGGCTATATCGACTTAAGCACGCTCACCACGATTGAAATTGACGAAACCAAGCTCAAACAACGCTCGTTGTAACATAGATTGGCCCAGTTTGCGCCCCCAGTAAAAAAAGTAAACCAACTCAATTGCGGCACAGTGTGCCACTTTTTGACGACCCCCCTCAGACATCGTACAATACTTCGCCGGAGGACACCATGTCAGCATCACTCAACCCAATCATCACCCTAACGACCGATTTCGGACAAAGCGACGGCTACGTCGGCGCTATGCAAGGCGTCATTTTAACCATCTGCCCGTCAGCTAAAATCACGCACTTAACGCACAGCATTCCCCCCCAAAATATTCACGTCGGCGCTTTTGTGCTGTACCAAACGTTTAGCTTTTATCCCAGCCATACCGTTCACTGCGTCGTCATCGATCCCGGCGTGGGCAGCGAACGGCGGGCCATAGCTGTCGACACCCGCCAGGGCATCTTTGTCGGCCCTGATAACGGCGTTTTGAGCCTGGCACTGGCCGAAACCACTATCCGCAAAGCTGTGGTCTTGACCAATCCCATCTTTCAGGTAGCCAACGTCAGCGCCACATTTCACGGTCGCGATATCTTCTCGCCGGCCGCTGCCCATTTAGCCAAAGGCGTACCCATCGATGTGCTGGGCGACCCGATCACCGATCTGGTGCAGCTTGATTTTAGAACAACGCTCGACGCCGGGCAGGCGCGTATTATCCATGTCGATCATTTTGGCAACTTGGTTCTCGATCTACGCGCCCAGGATATCGACAACCCGGCAAGAGTGACGTTTACCGCCGGTGGCAAGGTCATTACCTCACTCAGTCGCACCTTTGCCGATGTCGCGGAAGGCGAACTGCTGGCCTACACCGGCAGCACCCGCGACCATATTGAGATTGCCGTACGTAATGGAAGTGCTGCCCAGGCGTTGGATTTGCAACAGGGAGATGTCGTGCAAATTTCGCCGGGTTAGTCTACAATGAAGGGACATAGCAAGTAGACCTTAACGTGATTATTGTGGTTATTTTCCAAAATACTGTTGGTGGAGATGGGGAGATTAGGAGATTTATAGGGAACAATCTCCTAATCTCCCCATCTCCAATCTCTGTGACCAAATATATTAAACCGGCTACATAGCCACAAAGTAAGATTTCACGATGTCAACTTTTGCGGTACAATGAAGTTGACATAATTTTTTATAGACCTTAACAATAACATCTCTATCGAGAAGCAAGGACTCCATGGAACAATTCATTATAGAAGGAAGGAATCCGCTGAGCGGGGTGGTTACTCCCAGCGGCAACAAAAATGCTGCGTTTCCTCTTATTTCAGCCGCGCTGCTCACCGATGAGCCGGTGACCCTCTACAACCTACCCAACATTGGCGATGTGCGCACCATGCTCAACATCGTCGAAGATTTGGGGGTAGAGGTTAACCGCCACGATGCTCACAACGTTACCCTCAGAGCGGGCAGCCTGCGCTCGACCACACCCGATCCGGCTCGCTTCGAAAAAATCAGAGGCGCGTTGGTCTTGATGGGTTCGCTGTTGGCCCGCGAAGGTGAGGTTAATCTAAGCCAGCCCGGCGGCGATAAAATCGGCCGCCGGCGCGTCGATACACACATTATGGCGCTTCAGGCGCTTGGCGCGAAATTTAGCTACAATGGGCGCTTCACCCTCAAAGCCAAAAAGCTGCAAGGCCAGGATATTCTCCTCGATGAGGCCAGCGTAACCGCCACCGAGAACGCTATTCTGGCGGCAGTGTTAGCCGAAGGAACCACCATCATCCGCAATTCCGCCTCCGAACCGCACGTGCAGGATTTGTGCCATCTACTGCGCCGGATGGGAGCTAACATTGAAGGCGTTGGTTCCAATTTGCTGACCATCCACGGCGTCACCTCGCTGCATGGTACGGAATACACCCTCAGCGCCGATTATTTAGAGGTCGGCAGCTTTATCGCGCTGTCGGCGGTTACGGAAGGCGAAATTCGCATCAAAAACGTTAACCTCGAACATTTGCGCATGACGCTCATGATATACGACCGTCTGGGTCTTATACCCAAAATTCAAGACAATGATTTACTCCTGCCCAGCAATCCCCTTATGGTTGTCATGCCCGATATCGGCGATGCCATCCCCACTATCGACGATGCCCCCTGGCCCGGTTTTCCGGCCGATATGATGAGCGTTACGCTCGTTGCCGCCACACAATCGACCGGCACCGTTCTCTTTCACGAAAAAATGTACGAAAGCCGCCTCTTTTTTGTTGACCGCCTGATCAGTATGGGTGCCCGCATTGTGTTGTGCGATCCGCACCGGGCACTGGTGCAAGGTCCCAGCCTCATGCGCGGCGAACGGCAAGGTATCTCCAGTCCCGACATTCGCGCCGGGATCGCCCTGCTCATCGCCGCTCTGTGCGCCGACGGCACCACCATCATCAGAAACATCGGCCAAATCGACCGGGGTTATGAGAACATCGAGCAAAAGCTGCTCGAATTGGGGGCCAAGATAAAACGCGTCAAAGAATAAAAAAAGAGCAGCGCACTGCTCTTTTAAAGAAGCCATATTCGATTAGCCGAGCTATCATCTGGTCAGAACTTACGCAGTGCTAAAGGTGACAGTCACTTATTGGTCATAAATCAGCGTTGGATTAGCCCAAATAGGTCGATTTAGGGCATCCAAGTGACTGTCACCTGACTTTTGCGTAAGTCCTACTGGTCTAATTGTGATGCAATTGCCCGCTCATTTCCCGATATAAAATCTCAAGGTTGGCGCGATGCAAATCCTGAACCAGGCCATTTAACGGAATGCGACTCTTGCCACATTTGTCGATGGTCAATTTCTCCAAGGCATGCGGCCCTTGCCCTTTTTCAACCAGTTCTGATACTTTTTTCTCAATAAACTTGAGATATTTAATGCTTGACTGAATAGCAATAGGAATTTCACCACGCAGCAGCACTTCGCCGTGCCCCTGTACAATACTTTCAAGCTGATAACTTTCCAGAGCTTTGAGCGATTCCAAGAACTTATGGCGATCGCCCCACACAAAATAAGGCACCGGCATAACCGTGTCGGCAGCCAGCATAACCTTATCTTCCCGCACATAGGCCACGGTCGAATCGAGCGTATGACCCGGCATCAGCGCCATCTCGATCGATTTATTGCCGACATGCAGCACTAACTCCCCATCTTCAAAAACCACATCGGGGATGCGCAGTACGGCATTCTCCAGCAGCGGGGATGACTCTTTGGCTTCATCCAAAGCCGCCTGCCCATACTGCATCATCGCTTCCTGACACTTTTTATGGCACACTAACTCAACCGAGTCATCAAACAGATAGTTACCGTTGGTGTGGTCACCGTGCCAGTGGGTGTTAACCAAATACTTAATTGGCCCTTGCCCCAGAGCCTTGAGATAATCGATCATCTCTTGGGTTTCGTTACCAAACGGCAAGGTGTCGATAACGACAACCCCTTCGCGGGTGACTACGGCCGAAGCTGTCACCTGGGCATATAAATCACTGGTAAAAACATAGATGTCATCAGAGACGCGTTCACGTCGCATGGACAAGCCCCTCAATAATATTAATAGTTATTGAAAAATCTGGTAAGTGGCACATTTGCGCATGGCAATGCAGTGCAGATCACCTGATTAATTATAATTGCAATTAGGAATCAAAAGCAAGAATATCACAAATTATACGCTGATGTCAAACCTTTTTTTGATCAGCCGGCTAAAATCTTACGGTTTTTCGGTTTCTGTGGCCCGGCGCGCGATATACGCCCGCCCCCAGGCTTCGATGCGCTCATGTTGGCTGAAGCCAACAATAATAATCAATCCGATAACCGCCATTAACAGCGCCACCCACACCAGCGGCAAATTGACCACGCTGTCACCGGCCCAGACCACCAAAACGGTAAACGGGCCGCGGCTGGTCAAGATAGCCAGTGCAAACCGACTCAGCGGAACGCGGCTCAAACCGGCCAGAAAGTAGGGAATATCACCCAACGGAATCAGCAAAATAGCCCACCACGTCCAAAACGAGTCGATGTGGGCAATCTTACTCCACTGATCGAGCGTCTCCGCCCCCATCCGCCGCTCCAGCCAGGGTCGACCAAAACGACGGGCCAGCCACGCGGCCAGCGTTCCGCCGGCAACCATCCCGCCCACCGCATACAGCGAGCCGGGGACAACACCAAACAAAAGCCCGCCGAGCACCTGAACCGGATAGCCCGGTATCGGCGCGACCACGATTTGCGCCACATTGAGCACAAAATAGGCCAGCGGAGCAAACGGCCCCAGTGGCTCGATCCAGGTCCGCACAGCGGTTGAGTCCGCTCCTACATGCGACAGCGGCTTCCACAATGCCCCTAAAACAACAATAATCAGCAGGCCGCCCAGCCATGGCAGCAATTTCGATTTGAGCTTATATGTACGTGGGTGGGTCATCTCGAATAATCAATACCAACCAACATGGTATCACATCGATTGGGAAAATCAAGCAATTTTAAGAAATTGGTTGATTGAATTTACTTCTCTTCTACCGGCGGTACTTTGGGCAGTTTCTTTAAGCCGTGATAAGCCGGTGCGGCCCGCAGTTCCGGATAGTAGGGATAGACAATACTCCAGTAAGTCTCTTCCATATCCATATGCCACGACGGATCGGCCACGTAGATGAGGCTCATCACCCCGATCCAGGGCTGCCAATGATCGACAGCGTAGGTGTAAGCCCGTTCAAAATACTGAGCCTGCGTGATGGGATCGACTGCGTGCCAGTAATAGGGCGAATCGGGCCGGGGATCGACCGTCCAGCCGAACTCCAAAATAACGACCTTCTTGGCTTCGTCGCCGTTGCGCACCATCAACGCACGCAGATCCTCTACGCGGCGAAAGGCATAGACCCGCCGCAAATCCGGCGACGCGCTATCGCCGTTGTTCAAGGCCGGATCGTTGGCTACAATATCGGGGTCGATCTCCGGGGCGCTTTTATAGCCGGGTGCGTGTACGCCCAGGGCATCGAAATAGGCCGCGCCACCGGCATCGTATATACCTTGAATGAAATGGGTGTCGGGCATGGCCACGGCATCGTCGCGGGTAGTGGGTGCCATGCCGGCACTGATGACGATGGCGTTGGGGTCGGCGGCTTTGACGGCCTCGTAACCCACCTTCAGCAGTTCAACATATTCAGCCGGGTTCGGCGGACGGTCGCCCCACTCGCGGGCCAGGTTCGGCTCGTTCCAGACCTGATACGCCTGAATACAGCCCACGGCCTGGGGCGTACAGTTGTAGCGGCTGGCCACGGCAAAGGCGAAGTCGGCGAA
>JAGRBY010000371.1 GCA_020433835.1 Anaerolineae bacterium
CCCCGATGACGATGGCGATGGCTTTCACGAAGTTCACGTCAACACTTTAGAAGGCTTCTGGTCTTTACTGCGCAGCTGGCTCCGCCCTCATCGGGGTATTTCTCAGGAAAAATTACCCCTTTATTTAGCTTTTTTTGAATTTGTTCACAATATTCGGGCTCGCGGAAACGCTTTACTCCCTTCCCTTCTCAATTTACTCCTTGCACCTCCTTGTAATCCATATTGAGCCCAGCTGAATTTTTCACTTTGACTAAACAGCCATTAAACTTAGGCTTGAGTCGACTTTGAATTTTGGGTTAACCAAGCTTCTCGTTCTTCTTCGGAAACCCGCTTTAAGCTCAATCACATTCGTTCTCGGAAAGGATCGATATCCAAAATTTTTAGAACAAGTTTTTCATCCCGTTCAATAAATTCTCTTGGATCATCTGGGGCTGGTTCAGCTATTTCACTGATGTGTAGTAATCCGTCTACACCAATATCTAACCGCACAAACGCGCCATAGTTAACCACTTTTGTAATTTGTCCCATAACCAACTGCTCAACGCTGTAATTCTCTGCTACTTCATTCCAAGGGTTTTGTCTTAAGCGCTTTAAGCTTAGATTAATACGCTGGCGTTTGTGGTCAAGTTCTAAAACATAAACATTTATTTCATCACCAACCTGCACGATATCACTCGGATGATTAACGTGTTTCCAGGCCAGTTCAGAGTTATGGATCAAGCCATCAGCTCCACCTAAATCTACAAAGGCACCAAAATCAGTAAGGTGTCGAACAACGCCTTTGCGAACTTGTCCTTCGATCAAATCATTCATGAGTTCATCAAGACGCTGCTGACTAAGCTCTTTCTCTGCCTTTTCCTCTGACCCTATCAACCGATTTGATAACTTATCAACTTCTATAAATTTTACAGATAGTTTTTCGCCAGTGTAACTTTGCAAATCACGATGATTACGCTGCCAGAGATGCGAAGCCGGGATAAATACCTGAAGATTATTGTATTTAGCCAATAATCCGCCTCGATTAGAGTCGAAAACTTCTACTTGAGTAATTTCGCCCTGCTCCATCATTTCGCTGGCTTTTTTCCAATCCTTTTCAGCCTGGACTTGTGATAAGGATAAGGTTAAACTTCCATCGCGATCGATGGGTCTTATCACCCGAATTTTAACTTCAGAGCCAGGTACTAATTGTGATATAATCCCAGCATCTAAATTATCAATGTCTGAACGCGGTACAAAGCCATCATGCTTCAGACCAACATCAATAAAAGCCCCATACTCATTAATTTCGAGCAAAATACCGGTACGAATTTCTCCGGTATACGGCTGTTCGTAATCATATGCATCTATGAGTTCTTCTGTAAATTTTAATGACATAAACACTCCTAACTTATTAATGTGATTTTCCCAAAGCAATTCCATCTTTGGTCCCAATACTTTTGTTCTTACCTATTGTATCAACTCAACCCTAGAATCACCATACCAATGTAGGCGGTTGTGTACAGTGGAAAGAGCTATTAGAGTATAGCTCTTATGAGCTAGGCAAAACTGGAATTGACAGCCCATAAGGGCTATGTTTTTTTGCCCTATGTATATATATTACCGGGGAAATGATTTGGGGTGTAGTTGTTATTAATCTCTACAGATGAGTGAACGTCCTAACATTAGGGTACATTACTCTTCTGGGGTCAAAATAAGCTGGAAAAGATCGACTTCTTGGCCTGATTCTACCAAAATTTGTTCAGAAACTAAACCAGAAGACTCTGTTAAAGGGGTCCAACTTTCTGCCGGTGCATTCGCTATCAGGCGATAGCGACCGTAAGGAACATCAGAAAACAGAAAATTTCCGGAACCGTCGGTTACCGTCTCGATAAAAAATGGTTGTTCATCGCACGGATTAGCACCTTCAGCTCGGGTGCTCACGCGCTCGACACAGACGACAAGCCTTGTGTTTGTTATAGGTTCACCGCTTCGATCAATAATACGTCCTTTGAGAATACTATTACTTTTTTCAAGCGGCTTCGGCAGTGTTGGACCTGATCTTACTATAGCCATTGTCCGAATATCGTTATCAGCTATGTCGGCGTTGTGCATTTGATAGCGATGCCATACCGAACCATCGATGACAGTCAAACCCCAGCTAGTTGCTAGCCAGATTCTATCTTGTGGATCAATAATAATTTGGCTAACGTGATTGCTGGTTAAGTTACTATTTTTTGTATCATACGTCTGCCAGCTTCCGTTATCAAAAACATACACCCCCCGGCTAAACGTACCGACCCATATCTTATCATCGACATCAACGTTAATACTTTCAGAAACATACAGGTCATTATTACTATACTCGGACCAGGCCGTGCCGTCAAATGAAAAAATTCCACCGCTATGAAGTACCAAAGGATAATGTGCTCTATCGAACGTAATACGATCAAAAAAGTGTTCCTCTAAAAACCCGCTACCCTTTTGATAAATCGTCCACTGCTCATTCTCTAAGGTGGCGACACTGTTGGGTGTCACGACCCAAACTTGGCCATCGGGACTAACGGCAATATCTTCCACAAGCGACTGGTTACCCTCGCCGGCGGCAAAATCTTTAGAGGGATAGGTCGTCCATTGCCCGTCGTGAAAATAACTTACTCCCTCAAAATGCGCTACCCAAATTCCTCCATCTGCATCACAAGCCAAGGCATCGACACTGCTCACGCCCCAACCACTCTTCAATTCCTGCCATTGCCGACCATCAAAGGCACTTATTCCAAACGTATGGGCTATCAATATGCGGCCATCAGGGCAGGATGTCATAGCGTGAACTAAATCGCCACCTAGTGATGAATTATCCTCGGTAAATGTTTGCCAACCCGATTCCCCCAGACACGTTACTCCAAAACCAAAAAAACCTAAGCAGGCCCATCCATCCCCTACTTGGGCCACGGTTGTAGATGCCGTAGTGGTCGACGTAGGTGATGTTTGGTTGGCTGCGGCAAGTCCGGCTGCGCCTATTTCCGAAATTTTTGCCGTTGGCGATGGGGTGCTCGTTGCGGGTCGCCGGGTCGGTTCTCGTGTAAAGGTTGGAACGACATTTGACGTTGAGCCAAAATCGGGACTAGAAACAGGTGTAAATGAAACCGACGTCGTCGTTCCTAGAAGTGAAAACAGCACCCAACCGAGGATCACCAGGCCGAAGATCAAGCCGCCTAAAACGGTTCCCATCAACAGCAGCCACACTTTTCCAGAGGAGTCTCCCTTATTCGCTTCCGCCGAGGGAACAGGTACAGTCAGTGAATCGTCGGAAACTGACGTTGCCGGATCGGAGTTATCATCTTCGGTTGCTTCCGATGGGGGTGGAGGAATAGCGACCTCAAGGGCCAGCACCATTTCTTTGGCGGTTTGATAGCGATCCTCCGGCCGCTTGGCCAAGGCTTTCAGGATAACGCGTTCCACAGCCTCGGGCAGTTCCGGGGCGAAGCGACGCGGCGAAGGCAAGGGATCTTTAACGTGCTTCATGAGAACCGCCAAAGGTTCCTCAGCCTGGTAAGGCACGCGGCCTGTAACCAGCTCATACAAGATGATACCCAACGCATAAATATCACTGCGTTTATCGACCGTCCCATGCTTGCCCTGTTCAGGAGACATATAAGCCGGCGTTCCGGGAAATCCGGTCAAGACGACCTGACTAATTAAATTTCTCACGATAGCTGCCATCCCAAAATCTGTAAGCAGACAATCGCCATGTTCATCGAGCAAAACATTGCTGGGCTTCACAGCTTGATGCACCATGCCCTGCTTGTGCGCATAATCCAGCGCCCCACCAAGCTGCACGATAATGCGCCGAATATCGTCGAGAGACAATGGCCCATCCTTCAGTAGATCAGCCAAATGGCCGTGACGCATCAATGGCATTGCTAAATAAGCGTAGTTATCGTGCTCGCCGTAATCGAACACGGACAAAATGTGAGGATGATCCAAAGCAGCGACAGCTTTGGCCATTTGCTCAAATTGCGTGCTAAACTGGGCCTCATCCATCATAAAGCGCGGCAAGATTTTGAGCGCCACATAACGCTCCTCACCGGGTTGATAGGCTTTATACACGGAGGCGATACCGCCCTCACCTAGAGGGGCGACAACCTGGTAGGGGCCAAGCTGCTTGCCGCTGAGATCCTCCATTCACGTCTCCTCAAGAATTCGTCTGGGGGGTATTGGTATTGGCTTGAGTTTCTATGAGTGTATAAATCTGCTCAACGATGGGAAACGCTATTTCAGTCAATTCTTCATCGGTGTACACACGATCATAGGTACCGCCAGCTAGTACTTGATGGTCTGTTTGATGTATACTATCCTGCCAACCGCAAGAAATAGTAAATTCACTCTCCCGAAATTCTAAAATAACAAAACAGGAGACGTAATAATCTTTATTTTTACGAAAATAGAACCAATCATATTGAACCGCAATTTCATCTAGGATAGATTTTGAAATATCAGCCAATCTATCTAACAACGCAGACGGTTTCTGGCCTCGAATTAGATGACGGTTACCATTAATAACGTAAATGGCTGAACATTCTGACCGTTTAAAGAACTTCTCAAATTTACTAAACCGGGCAAATACTTTTTCCAAGAGAGGTCTAAAAACCTCATTAAATAATCTCTCCTGGGCTTCAGGGCTTTTTTCAATTCCACTACCAAATTGATCTAGTTCCAACTTTCTCTGCAACAGGGCAATCTTCTTATCTATATCATCGAGTTCTTCAATACTCTCGCCCCTAGCGCCTCTCAAGTATAGTTCTAAGGACTGGATCAATTCTTCACCAACTAAAGTAATAAAATCCTCTAACTCACCAACATCGGCTTCTTCCAACGCCAGCAGATATTCTTCACGAGTCGCTATTTGGATAATAACCGGAACATACCCTGTTTGCATAAGTATTAGATTCATTAACAGCCGAGCCATTCGCCCATTTCCGTCATCGAAAGGATGAATACTGACAAAGCGATAATGAAAAGTAGCGGCTAAAATCAACGGATGAAGATCACCTTTTTCTTGTGACCGGCGGTACCACTGCATTAAATCGCCCATCTTTGCCGGAGTCTCTTCGGGTGTGGCATAGTAATGTATTTCTCCCGTGCTGGTTCTCACGTGGTTAGGCATCATTTTATATTGACCGGGAATGATCTTTCGCTGAGTCTGTAAACCGTCTGGGGTTATGGCCTTAACTTCATATGGTTCAACCATCAGAATCGTGTGAATCTCACGGAGATGGGCTTCAGTAAGCGGTTGCTGACCATTAACAAAATCTTCTAAATAAGTGATAGCTTCATTATGCCCTTTGATATCAAGATAATCCCGAAATGGTTTACCTTTAGCCGTAACACCGTGCAGCAGGAAGGCTCTCGTCTCACCGAGTGACAGGGTATTGCCCTCAATAGCATTCGAATGGTAATTCCAATCCAACCTGAATTTTTGCATAATTCGCATTTCCTGTTCAGGGCTAATCGGACGTAACGCATCAACTTCGGCTTTAAGTTGGTCAGCTTTATTAATAAGATCAATTAGATTCATAGGAATGTCCTAAAAAACCTATTTCACAATTTTCTTTAACGATGCCAGGCTTGCTTGTCGAAAAAACCGGCGATAGGCCGCTGTTTCATCAAGTGTCGATTGCAGAATCGATTCAAGTATACCCGCATTTTCGATAGAAGGCGATTGTTGACAGGGCCGCACCACCACCAATTCCTCTTCATCAACCACCTTTTCCAGCTTGCCCTGCGCCACCAGCCAATCAAGACCACGCTGCGCTGTTGTCACGCGATGCCCTAACCCGGCGGCTAATTCTTCCCAGAAGATCTCGCCTTCTCGTTGTGTAACGGCATATTTGATTAAGCCCATCAACCGTTGGATAAACGCCGGAAACGTATCGAACGGCGACGGCTGCCCCACCAACACAATTTTCTGAGGCCTGACTCTGGCAACAGCCTGCTCCAAAATATCCTGCCCCGGCGGTGCCGTCCAGATGACCAAGGTGTCGGCCCGTTGGAGTTTGTGACGAGGGGTGGTTTCTACATCAGGTAGCGTTACGCCTTCAGACCAGATGAGGAATGGAGATGGGAGATTGGAGATTAGAGATTGGAGATTAGAGATTGGTAATTGGGAAGCTGACTGCTGACTGCTAACTGCTAACTGCTGATCGCTTATCAACGTACGATAATCGATGAATTCTACATCGCGAACAACGGTAGTAGGCGTCCACTCACGGAAGGCGACGAGTTCGGTTTGGATGGCATCGCCGCCCCGGAAATCGTCGGGACTTATCGTGAGGGCCAAATCAAAGCGACCTTCGGGCGAGCGTTCCGTTGCACCGCGCCACCAGATGACGGCTTGTTGATAGCCCTCTTCATCTTCGACGGTTAAACGTTTGTGATCGCCGGCTTTACCGAAGAGAGCCTCATCGACCAGCCGCAGCCCGCGACAACCTAATCTGATCGACGGATTGCCATTGCCGAAGGGTGCGAGTTTTTGGATGGTGGTCAGCAAATCGACATTAAGCTGCGAAAGTTCAACCATCAGATCGGGTCTGATGGTTTTGGTCGAAGAGGGCAGGCAACCTTCCAACGCTTCAGACAAACCGCGCCGGAAAGGCATCACATTTTCCGGAGCCAGCGCCAGACCGGCGGCCATCGGGTGACCGCCGAAACCGGCCAAGAGGTGCGCCTGCGTTTTTATCGCCTGATGAATATCACACCCGGCCACTGAACGCGCCGAGCCGCGTCCTAAATCATTGGGGCGCAGCGAGATTAAGATCACCGGCTTACCGTACTGCTCTACCAACCGGCTGGCAGCAATGCCGATCACACCCGGATGCCAATCTGCCGCCGCCAACACGATGGCGTTGTATTGAGCCAAAGACGGTGTATCTTCAAGCTGGCTCAACGCCTGAACGACCACGCGATCGACAAGCAGTTTGCGGCGGTCATTTAGCCCTTCCAACTGCAAGGCGATAATGCGAGCGCGAGCCAAGTTATCAGTTGTCAACAACTCAACCGCCTGGTTGGCGTCACCGAGGCGGCCCAGAGCATTGAGGCGCGGGGCCAGCCAAAAGCCGATGTGATCCTCGGTCAGTCGGGCGGCTTTGATGTTGGCGTTTTCGATGAGTACTTGTAAGCCTAATCGCTCGGAGTCCTGCAAAACATCCAGCCCCTGCTGTAATAAATAGC
>JAGRBY010000372.1 GCA_020433835.1 Anaerolineae bacterium
CCCGGCCCCCCAAAGGGGGGAGAAAGACGTCAAATTCCCCCCTCTGGGGGTTAGGGGGGGCCAACGCCAGTCACTAACTTAATGGCAGTGAAATCATGGTAGGGATGCCTATCGCTACCATCAAAAATCAATCAACATACAGTAACATCATGATCCCGACCTCAAACCGTTTTCAAAAAATTTCCGTTGCTGTACTCCTTTTGGCTTTGACTCTGTGGGCCTGCGTAAGCATCGACTTGTCCCCGCCGCCGGTTTCGGCTGTTGTGGTTGCAACATATCAGCCCCCGCCAACGCCAACCGTAACCCCCTGGCCGACACCAACGCCGGTTGTCATTCAAATCGTGGCCCAATCACCGGTTATCGAACCCGCTTGCACCACACCCGAGGTTGATGATTGGCAAAGCATCACAGTCAGCGGCAGCTATACCGAAACAGAACGCATGGCCTCCACACCGATGGTTTGCCATGTCAAGCGCGATACCTGCGCTTATAATCAACTGGTCGGTATTTTAGATCCCTCAATTGTGTTTAAACAGGAAGAAGCGTGGCCCTTCGACACGGAGGACGTTTTAATGCACCCGGCCATGCTCAATCCGCTGGCCCGGCTCAACGCCCTGGTTCAGGCCGAGTGGAATGGCGCTTACCAACTACGCGTTACGGATGCCTACGACTCGCTGTTAGAGCACGACCCACCCGACTCGGAGCCAAGCACGCGCTACTCGCTGCATTACGAAGGCCGGGCCATCGACTTGACCACCTGGCCGGTCGACCGCAGTATGTATGGTCGGCTGTGCGCACTGGCCCACTGCGCCGGTTTCGATTATGTGAAGAACGAAGTCACTCACTGTCACGCCTCGATCAACGCCAACAGTTTGTGTACCCAGTGCGGGGAGTAAAAGAGCGATAACTTGAAAATAGCAATTAGCAGTTAACTGATAGCTGATAGCAAAAGATTTTCATTGTCGCTGTCGTCCTATAAGGACTGTTCGACTCTCCAGTCTCTACTCTCTAATTACCAATTACAATTACCACCCTCTAAAGATTCAACGAAAACGGACTCTTCCCCCGTTCGAGCATCGATAATGTATCCATCGTGCGTTCGCGGGCCTTGCGCCGGACAATACTTTGTAAAGTCGGCAGGTCGGTCATCATCTTCTCGAAACGCTCGCGCTCCAGAGTTAAAAATAGGCTGGGCAAAACAGTTTGCACAGTCGCCAGCCGGGTACCGCCTTCGATGAGGGCGATCTCGCCAAAATAGTCGCCGTCCTCCAGGTGCGCCAGCGTTACGTGCCGGTTATCCGTTTCGGTAGTGAAGGAGACGGCGACTTTGCCGCGCACGATAATGTAAAATTTATCGCCGGAGCTACCCTGCGTGAAAACAGTCTGTTCGGCATCAAAATATTCCGACACAAATTGGTCGGCAATGGCATCACGAACGGTATCATCGAGCGGAGCAAAAAGGGGAATATAGCGCAGACGGGCACCCCGCACTTCGGCGTACTGGCCATCGGCGCTGATGGTGAAGCCGCTTTGCAACTGCCACAGACGGCGATAAAACTGCTTTCGCTTCAACAGCTCCCAATGGGTCCCCTGTTCGATAACTTGACCGTTATCAACCACCACAATTTGATCGGCCTCAACTACTGACGAAAGCCTATGTGTCACGGTGACCACCGTGCGGTCGCGGGCCAACTTTTTAAGGGTTTTGTTGATGGTGGCTTCGGTTTCCACATCAAGCGCCGCCGTAATCTCATCGAGCAGCAGCAGCGAGGGGTTGTGCAGCAGCGCCCGGGCCAGTGCAATCCGCTGGCGCTGCCCCGGCGACAGCCGTTTGCCGCCCTCACCCACACAGGTATCGTATCCCTCAGGCAACGTTACAATCGTATCGTGAATTTCAGCCAATTTCGCCGCGGCGATAACCTCGCTGGCCGTGGCGTCGGGTTTAACCAGGCAGATGTTCTCATGGATGGTCGTGTTGAGCAGCGGCGCTTCTTGCAGTACCACGCCAATTTGCGACCGAAAAGAGTGCTGCGCTACCTGTCGCAAATCGTGGCTATCGATCAAAATTTGGCCTTCAGTAGGATCGTAAAAGCGCAGCAGCAGCTTGAGCAGCGTGCTTTTGCCGGCTCCACTGCGACCCACAAAGGCAATGGCCTGTCGGGCCGGGGCAGTAAATGAAACGTGCTTGAGCTGCAAACCCTGGCCGGGATAGCCGAAACTCACCCCCTCGAACCGAATTTCTTCCGAGATGGGCGACAGAGTCACAGCCGCAACCGCATCGTCACGATCGATAGGAATATCGAGTACCTGCTCAATCCGCTCCAAGGCGGATGCTCCGGCAATGAGGTTGCGAATGTAAATCGACAGCGCGGTAATAGACCGCCCGGCCTGCGACAGCAGCACAATAAAAGCCGAAAACGTCCCAATGGTTAGTTGGTTGTGCCAGGCAAAATACGCGCCAAAGGCAATCGTAATCCCCAAGACGATCATCTGTTGGATATCCGTCCAGACCACAACCATACTCCGTTGAAAATGTGGTACGCGCAGTCCTCTCTTAAAGCGAGCCAGTCGAGTCATCGGCGTATCCGGCTCCTGCCCAACAACCTGCGTAAATTTGCGAATGGCCAGATCATGGAGGCCAAAAGCGCGCAGCAGCGATTGAGTAGCCACGTTATCCTGTACAGCGTGGGCCACCGCCGCATCGCGACGACGTTCGCCGTAATCGGCAGCGGTCGATTTTTTGAGAATCCAGCGGGGAATAATCGTCATCAGCGGCAGCACCAGGGCCAGTATCAAACTGAGCCGCCAGTTGAGAAAAATCAAGGCGATGATGGTAACAATAACCATCAGTATGGTACGCAGCCCTTCCACGGTGAGATCACGTATGGTACTACGCAAAGTAATAATCTCCTGAGCGAAAAGCGTGGTGATTTCACCCGGTTCGGTATCATCAAAAAAGCGAATGGGCAGGTGCTGCAAATGGGTAAACAACTTCAACCACAGGTCGCGCTTAAGTTTCGCGCCCACTTGGGCCTGCACATACGCCTGCACCACATCGCCTACCGCGTAGAGCACAAACAAAACGGCAATACCACTTAAAATGAGGATAAGCATCTGCTCATCACGCGGTACAATCGCCATATCAATAAGGTATTTAAGGGTGAGCGGCAGAGCGATGTGAAGCAAAACAGTGATGATGACCGTTAGCCCCATAATAATTTGCGCCCGCCAGTAGGGGCGAAGGTAGACCAATATGGCCCGCTTGAGCAGTTTCAAAATGCTCCCGGACGGTTGAGAGGTTGGCTCCGTCGCTGTGAGCATTGGCTGTGCGGTTGGGGCTGTTTCCATCTCCCTGCTTGGCCTTTATAATAAGTGCTTTTATAAAAAATACGTAAGCTGGAAGGAGATTATAGCGGAAGAGAGATTTTGAGCCAAAGCAGAGGTGGTATGCGGGGATGTGGTACGATAAACAGCCCCACTGGTCTTACTTCATCGAAATACGTAGCAGGTAGCGAAGGGTAATGCCCTTCACTACCTAAATTTTTGCAATAAGTGTGCTCTGAACAAAGATTGGTGAACCTTTATTCCCTTACATAAGTATCTGCTCTTGCTCATTCGATGGTGTTGTTGAGCCAATCCAACCGTTACTCGCCATACCATTTAACGGATTGGACGTTTTACTTTTGCCGGGCGCATTCGAGTTCGATGCGTTGTTCAGCTTGAAACGGCCAATGATATCGGTTAGTTGATTGGCCATGGCATTGAGCGACGAGGCAGCGGCGGTCACTTCTTCAATCCGGGCATTCATTGTTTCCGTTGCCGAACTCACCTCTTGAGCAGCAGCCCCGTTACTCTGGCTAATGTTGGCCACATCTTCGATCGCGGCTACCATCTCGTTAGAACTGGCGGTTATCTCTTCCGCCGAGGCCGTGTTTTCCTCTACGACAGACGAGACTGTTTCCATGCGTAACACCAAGGCTTTGGCTGAGTTAGCTATTTGCTGAGCAGCGGTGGCAATCTCATTTACCTGACTATTAACCGTCTCTGAGGCCTGAACGATGTTGGCCAGAGCTGCGCCGGCGCTGTTGGCCCGCGCCACACCGGTTTCTACTTCGGCAGCGCTTTCATTCATAGCGACCACAGCTTCATTAACCGTCTGCTGAATATCACGAATCAATTCGGCGATTTCGCCGGTGGCAGTGGTAGACTTCTCTGCCAGTTTGCGGACCTCATCAGCAACAACGGCAAAGCCCTTGCCGTGTTCACCGGCGCGAGCAGCTTCGATAGCCGCATTGAGGGCAAGAAGGTTGGTTTGACTGGCGATATCCTCAATAGTTTCAACAATGGCCCCAATCTGATCGGAACGTTGGCCCAACGCTTGAACCTTACCGGCAGACGAATCGACCTTGATTTTGATACTATTCATCCCCTGAACCGTCTCTGCAACCGTCTGGGTACCGGAACGAGCGGCCTGCGCAGCCTGAGCAGCACCTTGAGCGCCGGCCTGCGCATTAGAGGCTACTTGAGCAACGGCAGAAGTAATTTCAGCCGTGAGAGCGGATGATTTGCCGACGGCGACGGCCTGTTCTTGAGAGCCATTGGCCACACCCTCAATCGCCTGGCTAACCTGTTCGATGAGCGTAGCCGCAGTAGAAATACCTTTGGATTGTTGGTGAGTACCACTGGCCACCTCTTGAATCGACACGCCGACCTGAATGGCCACCTGGCCGGACAGCTTGGCGTTGGCAAAAAGCTGCTCCGAAGCCGCGCCAACCCTGTTAGCTGTGGTGGCTACCCGGCTAACCAGTTCGTGCAGTGCCCCTGTCATCTCCGCAAAGGATTGCTCTATAATATGCATTTGGGCAATGATATCGTTGAAGGCGGTAGCCATCTGGCCAATTTCATCCTGCGATTTGATCTCAACAGCTTTGCTGGTGATGGTCAGCTTGCGCGTCAGATTGCCCTGGGCCAACATACGCATCTCCGAGGCCAGGGTCGGTAAATCTTGCTTCGCTATCTGGTGGGCAACCTCGGACACTTGCTGCAGCGCGTGTGTAATCCGACAGGCCATAAAATAGCCAATACCGATAGCCAGTATAACGGATAGAATTGAAATGGCCGCTACAGTGAGCCGGGTGGTTTCCAACTCACTCCGCAAATCAGCAAGGCCGCTGTCCATGGAGGCATGGATTACTTCCTCAGCTTCATCGGCAAGGGCGACAAAGGCTTCAAACTCCTGGTCGAATGCCCCATCAACAGCACTGCCTGCAATGGATTGGTTTTGACTATTTTGGTAACGTGTCTCAGCCGCTGCTAAAAAACTATCGGTGTCATCAAGCAATTGACGGGTGGTGGCATTGCCAATAAGCACATCGAGACGCTCAATATGGCTCCGAGCGCCCTCAATTCCGGCCACAATATCTTCATACTTAATCGACGTATCTCCGGAGAGTAACTCTTCAAAAAAGAGATGGGAATCGGCCAGAGCAAACTTGGCGGCACCGGCCTCAAGAACAATCTCAAGTTTGGAATTACTCTTTTGGTTGGCCTGGATGATCGTCTCAAGGTTGGCTATTAAGGCTTCGTAGTCGCCATCAAATTGCTGATCAGCCTCACTGCCAACACCGACAGCGCTGGCTCTCGTATCGTAACGGTTATGAGCGCTTTGAATAAATTGTTCCACACTCGCCCGCACCTGAGTTGCCTTGTTCAAAACCACCGGATCCGTTGAGGCCACAAAAGTACCTTCGTCATTGCTACCGCCATGAAGAATGGCATCTGTATACCACAGTGTTTCATCAAGAAGCGCCCATACTTCGTTGATATCCTCGGTTGTATCACCGGCCATAATCTCTTCGAACAGCAGGTGGGCCCGGGTAGCCGACAGCTTAACTTCCATCGCTGCGTCGCCGAGCGGGGCAAGATTAGCGCCAACAGCCAGCCCTGAATTCCCTACAGAGTCTGTAAAGTAAACAGCACCAAGCCCCATCAAAACATTAATAAAAGCTAGCAGAAGAAATGCGGCAATCAATTTTGTTCTAAGCTTCATTTGGCTCAGCATACTATGCTCCTTGTTCTAAACTGCATTTGGTAAATACAACCGCAAATATTCAAACTGGGAGTAGGAAGTAAGGAGAACATACAGGCTAGAAACAGATTAGTTCCTACGCTTCACCTGCCACATAGGTAGGTTTGTTTGAAACCGCAATTTTTCGATGTCTTCTGGATAAGTCAGTAATTGCGTTAACTCTGCTATTAAAATATCGGCCATCGGGAAAAATTCTGTATAAAGAAAGTATAGAAATTTCGTTGAAACAGTTATAGATTATGCCGTTATGTTTTATTTATGGCATTTAAGCAGCGAAAGAGCGAGGATTTTTTCATAACGATGTTTATACCCACACAGCATAAGCGCGTTGATAAATAGGGGTAATAGGAGAACATCCGTTGTAGAGGCTTCAGAATTTACACAGTTCTCAAGGTGACAGCCACTGAGTAGCAATAAAAGTGACTGCCACCTCGTTTTCAATTGGTTGGATTTGATACCTTAGCTAACCTGCTTCGGCTACCGATAACGGTTTACATTCAAAAACTTACTTCGTCTAATCGGCAGCATCGCCATTGATATCCAACAGACCGCTATCCTCGTTGCCGTTGGCTTCGGCAGAGGCAGCGGAGCCAGCTTCGGAACTATCGGTTTTGCTGGGGCGGCGGCGCTCGACCACTTTGAAACCCCACTGTTGCAAATCGCGCGAAACATTGAGCCGATAATCATAGCCCACAATAACGCCGGCAGCCAACTGTAAATATTGGGCCAGCTCTCTGGTCAGCGCATTGCTGATGTTGATGTGGGTCTGGCGTTGATATTTCCCGCTAGCCCGCGCCTGGACAGCTGCCTGGTAAGCCTGGTAATTGTTGGTAACCTTCGTCAAAGCAGGGATGGTAAAACGCTCTTCCTCGGGGCGACTTTCTTCTTTGGCGATGTAGCGTTTCATAACCGCCAGCCGTTCTTTTTGATTGCGGGGCGTGCGGATATTGGCCGTTTCCTTTTTGGTGGTAAAGCCCCACTCTTGCGCTTTGGCCGGCTGATCGGGAAAAGCAGCATCAAGCGTCTTAAGCATCGACGCGACCAATTCTTTAGAGCGCTGCTCTAGCTTGGTGACCGTATCAGAGGCCACCGCCCGCTGGGCTTCACCTTC
>JAGRBY010000373.1 GCA_020433835.1 Anaerolineae bacterium
AAAGCCAGATCGCTCGGCGGGTCTTTGGGTTTTTCAATAAGGCGAACTATGCGATTGTCGTTATCCAATTCAGCTACACCGTACTGTTCGGGTTGGTCAACGCGCGTAAGTACAATTTGGGAATTGTACTCGCTTTCTGCAAATTGGGAGATGAGCGAGCTAATACCACCTTGAATAACGTTGTCTCCCAAAAACATAACAAATCGATCTGTGCCGAGAAAATCTTCTGAAATTTTTACGGCATGGGCCAAACCCAAAGGTGCATCTTGAGGGATGTAAGTAATATCGACCCCCCATTGCCCGCCGTGTCCCACAGCGCGTTTGATTTCCTCGGCTGTGTCGCCCACTACAATGCCGATTTCGCTGATACCGGCATCTTTGATGGCCTCGATAACGCGGAATAAAACCGGTTTATTAGCAACAGGAATTAATTGTTTGGCACTGGTGAAGGTGAGTGGATAAAGACGTGTTCCTTTTCCCCCACTGAGAATAAGGCCTTTCATAATTAAAAATCTCTCCTATTTTTGAATTTAGGTTTCTAGATACGAAGTTTCATTTGGGTGAAAGAGCTATCTATATGTTTAAACCTTCAATATTATAGTATCAAAACTTGAGAAAAATGTATAATAGGAAATTAGTCTTTATCGAGATCGATGTATTGCCAGGTTAAGCGGCCATCGTGGGGGCAGAAATCAACCTATTTTCGACAACTGCCGCCGGGTTGGTTGAGATCATTGCTTCGGCCTGTCTCGCACCAACGATGCGTGCTGCCGCCTGCCCCGCTGTTGTCAAGATAGGTCGGCGACGATAGGGTTTGTGGGCATCAGAGGCAATAATATGGGCCATGCCGTTACGCAGCATCGTTATCGCTGTTTTATGAGCAAGTTGATCCTTGTTTGAGTAGATACTGCCGCTGGTAATTTGGATTAATCCGCCCCGTTCTAGAAATGGCTCAATCAGTGATAAATCTTTTTGTATAGGCAAAATCCGCTCCGGATGCGCCATAATGGGAATGTATCCCCGATCGAAAAGCTCGAAAAGCATCTTATCCGTATGCTTATCATAATGATGAAAAAGAGGCTCGGCTAAAACATATCGGCTGTTGCCCAATGGACCGGCCAACTCTTTAGCCCAATCGTCTAACATATCGTTATATAAACGCACTTCATGGCCGGGAATAATCGTTAGAGGGATATTAGCCCTATCAAGTTTGGCCTGAAGTTGGGCCACACGATCGGCTACCTCTGTGCGCGTTAAGGGGGTACAATCGCGATGGTGAGGAGTGGCGAAAAGGTGCGTGGTCCCATCGGCCACGGCCATTCGAGCCATTTCCAGAGCCTCGTTATAATCGGCCGCGCCGTCGTCAACACCGGGTAGAATGTGGGTATGGATATCTACGATCATAAAGATTAGTTCTCCTTATATAAAACGAGGGGGACAACCTGGTTGTCCCCCTCGTCGGCGATAATAAATGTTCAGTTACTTACAAAGGTAGCGTTTATTTTGCTTTTGTCAAGGTTTGCGGAGAAATTTGATGAGTATAATGAAGTAAGCGTAAAAGAATGAATTTACATTAACATGATTTAGCTGTATTGAAGTGCTAAGTCCGTTTGGGCGTTAGTTAACACTGCCCCAATGAGACGAGCATTGACCTTTTCTAATCTATCTTTGGCAGCTTTGACATGATCGCGCTTGGTTCCGCCGGCTTTTACGGCCAGCAGCACCCCATCAACTTTGGAAGCCAGCAGCGAAGCATCATTGACGGTGATGATCGGCGGCGCATCGAAAATAACCATTTCAGCCATCTCGCTCAATCGGGCCAGCACCTCGGCAATTTTTTTAGAAGCCAGAAGTTGGCTGGGAATGGGGGGCAGTGGTCCGCTGGGTAGAACTTGGAGGGTGGTGTTGGGAATGGTATGTAAGGGAGGGGTGTTGAGTGCTGCATCATCTCTAAATAAGGTTGTGAAGCCTTTTTCGTTAGGCAACTCAAAGAGCGTATGTTGAGCCGGTCGCCGCAAATCGGCATCGACCAGAATAATGCGCCGATCACCGTCGGCCATGGCAACCGCTAAATTGGCTACAATGGCGCTTTTGTCATCTGTCGGCGCAGATGAGGTAACCAGCAGCGTGCGCAGCGACTCATCGACGCTGGAAAATTCAATATTGGTTCGCAGGGTGCGATAGGCCTCGGCGGCAGCAGAACGTGGATCGGTTAAGGTGATGATGGCGTTACTTGGCATAAAAAGTTCCTAATTTGTTCCTCGTAAGCCTGGTACAAGCTGTCGTCGTTTTTCACCGGAGGGTAAAGACGCATCACTGGCTACAGGAGGGATAGTTCCTAAAACGGTCACATCGATAACCCGCTCAACGTCTTCTGATGAGCGAATAACATCCATTTCCAGCCACTCTAAGAAGAAGATGACCAGCAAGCCTACTAGAAGGCCAAACAGTCCCCCGGCCAACGTGTTGACAGCGGTTTTGGGAGAATATTGCGCATAGCCAAGATTGTATACACTATCGAGCATCTTGACATCGATGCGATCCCGTTTATCTTGCTGCTGATTCCACTGATCTCTGTTTTCGCCGAAGACCGCAGCCATGGTATCAACCATAGCCATAGCAACTTGGGGGTCCGTGTCGCGAGCCTCCAGAGCCAATGTAAAGGTTGAACTGTCGGGGCTAACAAAAAGTTTGCTCAAGAAGGTGCTGGTATCCATATCAAGCTGCGCCCGATCGATAACTTCAGCCCCCATCGTATGCGTGCGAATAATTTCCGCGTAGTTGCGCAGCAGATCTTTCAGGCTGTTACTCGACCCCCAGTCAGTGGCCCGAGCCGGAACAACGCTCAATTTAACCGTGGCACTGTAAACCGGCGTTTGCAGCTTGCTGAAGCCATAAGCACTGACCGCCGCCACAAGAGCAACCACAACAATAATCCAACCACGTTTACGCAAAATTCGTAGATAATCAGTAATTTCCATAGGTTGACAACCTTTCCCTTAAATGAGAAATTAGAAAATAGAAATCAAAAAGATATTGATAGAGTGAGCGGGAAAAAAATTCTGATTTTTATTTCTAAATTCTTCATTCTTCATTCTCTATTTCTTCGGTACTTCAGCCAGCACGGTAATCCCCATCGCTTCCAGTTCGGCTTTGCCTCGCACGCTATCGTCCAGGTAATCGAGCAAAAAAGTAAGCCCGATACCAGCCGCCAGCGCCAGCATCAACCGAATGGGCAAATCGAGCCGCTGTCTGAGCGAAGGTGGGTTGGCTAAGAACGGCCCCGCTGTGTCGATAACCGTAATAATCGTACTGTCTTCGCTCGATTGGGGAAAATAAGTGATGCTGTTTTCGACCATGGCCTGAGCAACAGCCGGGCCAATGGCCTTTAACGCGTCGTCGCTGCCCCAGGTCATATTCAGCCGGATGATGCGATGCTTGGTTTCCGCTGAGATTATTCCGGCCGGTATCCTTATTGAACTCCCTGCTTCCTCTAGATGTGTATTGACATCATTAGCGAATTCTTGGCTGCTAACCAGTTCGGTTAGATTATCGGCCAAATATTCCGACGATACCCAGGCGTAATAACCATCGTAATTATATTCATCGTCAGCCGCCTGCGGAGCCACGCCGACGCTAAAACGAATAGCCATTCCGTAGCTGGACGGCGGTGTTTGGCTTGTCAGCAAGGTGACCACAGCCACTACCACCACCAACAGTACCGGAATCCACACCCGTTTCCAAACGATCTGGGCGTACTGTTTCAATTCCATCCGTGCTTAACGTCTCCAGTGTACCATCCCCTTAGACAAATGTCATCGGGTGATTGGCGGAAATGCAAAAAAGCAGTATAAGCGAAATCTTCATATGCTCCAATTTTTTATCGGCCAAATGCTTGCCATTTCTCTTCAACAAATTGGCTGATTTGCCGCTTAAAGCGGGCATTGCTGAATTTTTCCGCGTTTTCCCGCGCCACCAGCGGATCAAACCGCATTCTCTCAAAATGCTCGATGGCTTCCATAAAACACGCGACGGTTTGTTCGCGGAAAAAGAGGCCGGTTTCGTGTTCGATCACGGTATCGAGTGCTCCGCCTCTGGCAAACGCAATTACCGGTCTCCCCGCTGACTGAGCCTCGACCGGGGCGATGCCGAAATCCTCAAAGCCGGGAAAGAGAAAGGCTCGACAGTGTGCCATGAGTTCGGCCACATCATCCCACGGTAGCCGGCCCTTGAATTCGACGGTAGGCCCGGCCAATTGCTCCAACTGCGCTCGATCACGCCCGTCACCGACCACAATCAGACGGCGCTTGAGTCGGCTTAAAGCCTGCACGGCCAGATCGATTCGTTTATAGGGAATCAAGCGTGACACAATTAAATAGTAATCACCTTGCGGTTTGCCCTCAACCGGTCGAAAGCGCGTAGTATCAACCGGCGGATAGATGATAACCGAATCGCGCCCGTAATAGTTTTTGATGCGGGCCTGAATATCCTTTGAAATTGCGATAAAATGATCAACGCCTGGCACCCGGTTGGTAGCGGGTACTTCGGCCTGGCCGTTTGGCGTCGTCTGAGCGGCTCGAAAATCCCACTGTTGCAGCTTTTTGATCGCTGGTGAAATCGCTACATTTAACCAGCGACCAAAACCCTCGCGCTGGGCATATCCGTCGTAATCCCACACGTAGCGCGTAGGAGCCAGGCAATAGCAGATATGCATTTGTCGAGCCGTATGGCGCAATCCGTGGATAAAGCCGCTTTTGTTCGACAAAATTACATCGTAACCGCTAAAATCCATGCTGGCTACCGCTGGCGGGTAAAGCGGCAAATACGGTTGGTGATGACGATGCACCCCCGGCGCACGATCCAACCATGTCGGTTTGATGGGCCAGCGGCGGTAGGCATCGGGCATCAACTCCGGCCCGTAAATGGTGGTGAACACCGGTGCGCCAGGATACAGATCGACCATCTGCTCCAACACATTTTCCGCCCCCCCCATCTGATTAAGCCAATCGTGCGCAAGCGCAATTTTCACAACAAAAATCCTTTGATCCTGATGCGGTTATCATAGGAAAGGCTTAAAAATCGGCAAATTGAGGTGATAAAGAGTAGAAAAATAAAGATAATTGTGGTAACATAGTTGATGTAGAACAAATAAGCCATATAAAAGGCCGATAAACTGGGGATAAATTCATTATGCAGCTAATTCTACCGGAACCGCTTAAAAGTGAAGCGCAAGCATTGGCTCAGCAACAAGGGGTTGCTGTTGAAACCATTGTCATTCAAGCCGTCGAATACTATCTAAAATACCAATTCAAGAGCAAACCCTATGCCCTTGCTGCTCGACAACGCCTGCAAGAACTTAACCGCTTGAAATACAAAAGTAATACCGATGTCGTAGCTGAGATACGTCAAATTCGAACGATGGCTGCTGACCTTTATCTGGGCCAAGCCGAGTTTGAGCAATCGCAACTGCTTCACGTTGCTGAAAAACCTGCTGATTACACCTCAGACCCCGACAATACAAATGAAGCTCTACCTTGATACGGTTATCTTAATCGAGTACCTCTACAATTCTAACGAAACGGAGCGTACCCAGGCTGTTAGCGGTATCTTTGAATTAGCTCGACAAGAAACGGTCGAGCTTTTTGTATCCTTTTACACCTTGCCGGAGCTTTGGGGATATGTTGATAGAAGTTATCCGCCTCATGTTGCAAATTTAGTTTTGCGGGAAAGCCTCGTTGTCCTCTTTAGCGAACCGATTACGGTTGTTCCTCAACTTAATAGAACCGACATCAATATCTTGCGTCGCCGGTTCAAAATACGCGATTCTTATGATGCGCTGCACGTTGCTTGTGCCTTGTTTTATAATAGCGATGCCATCCTCACCTATGATTTCCACTTTCAAAGTGTAGCCAACACGATACCGGTAAAGATGCCTCAAGATGTAGTCACTTTGTTTAGCCCGCAGTAGCAGCCAGCGAGAGAGCATCAAATATCCGGGTACCATGATAAAGATAGCTCAAATCTGTTGACGAAAATCGTATCTAACGGTATAGTATCTTTAATCTTCAACATAAAAGGAGTAATCTATGGAAAATCTGCCGAATACGTTAACCATTCCCCAATCTGGGCAGTTGACCATCGATATTCATCTTTCAGCCGAGGTCAACGTTACGGCGGTTATGGCGCGACGCAAGGTTAATGCTTTTTTGGCTACTCACGTCGGCAATTTACTGTTGGCCGATGAGCCGGTTCTAAGCTTGGCCGATAAAATTGTGTGGCGTGTTCCGGTTGATCTCACTACTCCGGCGGAAGGTCGTCTGGGCCGGGTTGCTGAGATAGAGGTTGATGTTCAAACCGGCGCTATTGCCATCGATGAAGCCCACATCGCCCGCATCCGTGATCATGCCAACCGTCTTGCTACCGGTTCCCCACTATAAGCAGATTGCCCCCCACAACTGTTTACCGGCTTGTGCCCGGATGGTTTTAACTTACCTGGAACAGCCCGTTACCGAAGCTGCTTTGGCGACCAAACTGGAAGCAACCGTCTTAGGAACCCCCGGTAATCGGTTGTTACGTTTAAACAGCCCCACGCTGTTGGTTGAATTTGGACCACTAACTTTACCCCTTATCTACAATTATATCGACAACGGCGCCCCGATCATCGCTTTGGTTCGTACCGGCTTTCTTGATTATTACCACGTCGATATGGCCCATGCCGTTGTTGTGGTTGGTTATGACGATCAGTACCTCCTGCTGAACGATCCCGATTTTGATATCGCTCCCCAACAGGCCACACGAAACGGATTTTTAGCCGCCTGGGGTGAATTCGACTTTTTAGCAGCGACCATCAAAATCCGGGTATAGACTTAACCCCTACGCCCAACTCCCCGATTATGCCTCATATCTTAAATTAACCTGAGTTCGATAATTAGACAGGATTTACAAGATTGAAAAGATTTTTGCTTTTTTCATCTTCTAAATCCTGTCCATTTTTATAAACTCTGAACTGAGGTTAAATTATTCATCGGAACCTTTTCTCCGCCTCTGTCGTCAAATACAGGTAAGACCCAAAACAAAATCGTTAATAACTCTCAATCTTGAGGAGGACTATCTTTATGAAATTCAAGTATCAACCCCTTTTTATCGCGCTGGCCTGCGCTATGCTGGTTCT
>JAGRBY010000374.1 GCA_020433835.1 Anaerolineae bacterium
CAATAATATCACGATTATCATCATAGATAGTTTGCCACAATGTAGGAGAGCCATATTTGTTTTGAGCTATTTTGCTCAAGCTATCGCCAGAGACTGTTGCATATTCTACAGAGTTTTGGACTGTAGCCGAGCCGGTTTCCTCCGGAACAGTTGTTGTATCTATTTCTGAACAGGTATTTCCGGTCGGTGAGGTAAGATTAATACCTTTATACTCGGTTAGCGGAGTTGCATCAGGCCAAATTTCTATTTCATAAGGCGTGGTATCATCAAACCAATCTTCATAAATTCTATCGTAAGTACAGTCCCGTTTTATCTCTTGTAGTGTAAAATTAACCAAATCTCTGAATTGATAATCGTAGTGAGGCACACCAACGCCATAAGGTTCCTCGCTGATTCGTTCATCAAGAACTTTTAACCCACCTACATCTTGAGCTAATGCAGCCAGCACTACGCTATCGCTGGTATAGGCATCAACTCTAACCTCATCATTCTGGCTTTGGAGTGCTTCTAATGCCTCGGCAACACTATTAAACGGTACGGGTTGTAATTGAATATCTTTGAAGATGGGGAGTTGGGTGTTCTGAATAGTATCAAGGGAAGTGGTTCCGGTAAGAACTGCGACCTTTTTGCCATCTAAATCGTTCAAATCATTGATTTCATCATCGTCACGTACCAGAAAGCCTTGCCCATCCAGAAAATAGGTGATACTGAAATCGATATCTTTATCTCGGTCGTTAGTTCTGGTTAATCCTGCAACCAGCATATCAACTTTATCATTAACTTCGTCGTCAACTAGGGTTTGAATTCTTTCGTCAGCAGGGACATCTTTAATTGCAATAGCATTTTCATTACTCATCCAGCGCCGGGCAAATTCCTTAATCAAATCTACGTCAAATCCCACGAATACTGTCCCTAGTTTATTGCTGATAGGTGGGAAATTGGCTTGGATTGCAGCAACAAGGCTAGCATCGTTATCTCCCTCATTGATACTCTTAATGATGTCTATTTTAGTTTCCAAAACTTCAATCGTGTCTGGTGCAGAAGTAAACGTAATAGGTGGTGATGATTGCAAAACTTCAATCCTATAGGGAATAGCTGTTAACCCAAACCAATCTTCATATATTTTGTTGTATTCACGTCCCATCTTTAAATCTTGCAGAGTGAAATTCACTAAATCTCTGAAAGGTGTGTCGCCGGATGGGATACCTAGTCCATAATGTTCTTCTGTTCTCAGCTTACCGACCAACCCTAGTTCCGGGTGTTCGTAGGTAAATTGTGCTAGCGCTACACTATCGGTAGTAAAAGCATCAACATTCTGTTCGTTATTTAATAAGGCGTTGATTGCTTCATCTGTTGTTTGAAAGGGTATTACCTCAGAGATATCTAATTCATTTTGCCATTTCATCATGTTTTCTAATGAAGTAGAGCCGGCTAAAGCTGCGACTGTTTTTCCGGACAAGGTTTCATCTATCCCCCTAATTTCCGCATCCGTACAGAAAACATCGTTAATATTCGTTCTTTCGTTGGTACAACGAACTAACAAACCTTGACCATCTTTGAAGTAGTTGTGACTAAAATCAATCAGGACATCACGAGCTTGAGTGTGGGTCATCGAAGCCGCGATGAGATCAATTTCGCCACTTAACAGCTTGGCAATCCGATTGGCCGATGTGACAGGTACGCAAATTGGTTCGACACCCCATTTATCGGCAATGGCTTTAACAAGATCAACATCAAACCCTTCCACATCATCACAATCTACGACCTCTGCCGGATTTTTACAATAGCCAAATGGACGAAGATCGCACTTAACGCCGACAATTAACTTGTTGCCTCGATCACGGATCAGCTTAATCTTTGAGGGCAGCAGTTTGGCTTTGGCTTGCGGTAAGTAGTTTGTTGCATCGCCAGGAATAATTTGGATAGGGTAAGGCGGTTGTTGTCCAACCTCAACTGTAACTCCTTTCTCTGTCAGCCACGCTTTAAGCGGATCAAACCATTTTGCGTAAAGGGCATCGTAAGTGCCATCTTGTTTCATATCTTGCAGCGTAAAGTTGACCAACTTTCGTAAACGATTGTCATCGGGCCGCATGCCAATCGCGTATGGCTCCTCGGATGAGACTTCTTCCAATAGCCTCAACGATGTAATGTTCGAATTATCTATGGCAATTTGGATAAGGAAAGCACTATCGGAAGTGATCGCGTCAACTTCATTATTCAGTAAAGCGGACTTCATAGCCTCAACATTAGGGAGGGATACCGGAGTTACACCTGTGACTTGTTCCGCAATGTTGCCACAGGAAGTTGATCCTTGTAGACAGGCAACTCTTCTACCTTTTAAGTCTTTCAGATTTCTAATCTCAGGGTTGTTGGCTAAGATACCCTGTCGATCAAAAAAATAGATTTGGCTAAAGTCTATATCGTCAGCCCGGTTCCATCGATGCGTCATCGAAGCAATGATTAAGTCAATCTTACAGTCCAGTAAATCCTGAATCCGATTGGCCGAAGTGACGGCTCTAAACTCTACCTGGGTTTCATCACCAAACCAGCGTCGTACAAATTCTTTAGCAATGTCAACGTCGAAGCCGTCAAACTCCTCGTTATCATTCTTGAAACCGAATGGTTTAAAGTCTTCTTTGACTCCAATAACGAGTACTTCATTAGTACTGTTATTATTAAGTTTGTCATAAGCAGATGGGCAGGGTGGATTATTCTTTGGAGGAGACAACTCGCCTGGAAAAGTTTCGATGTGATAGAGAGGTTCACCATCAAAGTATTGTCCGTAAATCTCTTGATATCTTCCTTCTAACCACAAGCGTTGCAGGGTATAATCAACCAACTCTCGAAGGTTCGACTCGCCCTCACGAACTCCAATAGCATAAGGTTCAGGGCCAAGAGTCGGCTCGGCAACGGTTAAGTTGCTGTTTTTGCTTGCCAATTCTTGTAGATAGGTAATATCGGAGGTGAAGACATCAATTTGACCTGTTTCCAGCAAGTTAACTACATCTGTAATGGTTTGTGAGGTGTCAATTTCTTCAATTTTGAGATTGAGATCAGCAGCCAGAGTAATGATATTTTGTAATGAAGTTGAACCAGTTCTCGCTCCGATTGTTTTACCGGGTAAATCTCGATGCAAAACATCAATACGTGTATCTCCATATGATAACAATCCTTGCTGATTCATAAAGTAAATTTGGCTAAAGTCAATCATTTCATCGCGTTGCCGGGTATAGGTTGTAGCCGCTATCACTAAATCAACTTCTCCCGTGGTTAGCTTGTCGATGAAATCTTTAGTGGTCACTTCCGTAAACTTAGCTTCTACACCCCACATTTCTGCCATCGCCTCAGCTAAGTCAACATCGAAACCGGTTCCGTTGGTGCCAAAAGGAGGGAAATCATACTTTACGCCAACTGTGATAACCTCTTTCTGTAATATTTCAGCAGCTATGGATGAAAGATTATCAGTAGTAGTTGAAGGCGTTTGTGCTGATGGAGTATCTTTAATATCATCGCTCACATTTTCAACAGCCTCTTCACTTATCGGTGCTTCTTCCGCAGTTGAGTTGGGTGATGGTTCTTTGTCTCCTGGACTGTTGTTGCTACAAGCCCACACTCCTAAACAAATGACCGAACAAAATAAAAAAAGTTTTATAATCGTTGTAAGCTTAAAGTTCATTATTCTCCTCTACTTTTACTGATTGATATTTGATACACACCGGAATACAACATCAGATTGCGTAAATTCAACTTCGCGAATGTCTGAGTTGACGTCCGGTGGATGGCCTATAACTTTGTTCGTTGATGTAATAATTCCGGATTTATCTTCCACAATCCACTCAAATGGGATATCATCACATTTCGTTGAAGAACAAACCTGAGCATAAATATCCCGCAATTCATCTTCGGTAGGCAACCTTACTTCAAATCGATTTAATGGCTGATCTAAGAATTTCTCACAGTAAAGCTGGGCATCTGCCCACGTCAGCATCTTAACAGGATTGTTGGAATGTTCTTCAATGTTCTTTTCAAACTCTGTCTCTCTACTCACCGTATCTTGACTACATTTGTGTTCCTCATCTTGCCCGCTACAAGGTAGAGAACAAGCTATAGGTGACCCAACACACTCATTGTATTGTGCGTATGAGATTGGTTCAGGATAGCCGCAGAAATCTTTTGAGCCGGAAATTTTCTCCATTCTCTCTGGACACATGAGCGGGGGAGGAGGAAGGTGAGATGGTTCTTTTGTGGGTGGCGTCACAGAAATGATACCCCTTGGCCCTACAAGTATATAAGGAAGAATCCATATAATTACTACGAGGAGTAAACAAGTACATACTGCTATAACTACTTTAAAGTAGATGTTCCATATCGGTGGAAGAACAGTTTCCTTAGCAATTAATCGTTTCCACAGAGGGATGGGACGAGGTCGAATAACGATAGTCACATCTTTCTCTACAGATTTAGGCTGAACTCCTGTCCATTGGGCAGTTACAGCAGCCGCCCAAAAGGCAACTACCTTGGCCGTTTTGTCAAGTGTGTCGAATTTCATCGCTCCTACTAAATGTAGGGTGAGCAATTGATAATAAAGACTAAAATTATTATCTAGATATCCCTCGGCCTCCTTGCGATGTTTTTTTAGCATCTCAAAAGGTCTCTTCAATGATTTCGGTAGTGATGAATTCAATACTTTTTTGGATGATAGGCCAAACGTCTCGCGATCTAACAGAGTATAAAAGGCGTCAATAGTCTTAATAGGATCTAACTTGTATTCATCTACCAGAGGTGCGACAAATTTTGTAATTGCCTCTGTCTCGTAGCGCAGCAAATCAACAAGAATATGCTTATGACCAGCTTCAGCAAAGTCAATTAAAGTGATATGACCTGTTTCCAGATTAATTAAAATATTCTCCCAGTTGATGTCGCCATGTACTAAGGTAATGGGTATTATTACCTGTAATTCCAACAAGGGATCGATCATATACAGCGGGCTAGGCAAGGGTTTGTCATCCACATTCAACCATTGCTGTTTCAACCATTCTCGACCTACATTGTCCCTAACTAACTCAATCAATTGGGACTCACGAGTCTTTTTTACTACCCCAGAGATAGTCTTTTTGAGAACATCGCCTGGTTTGTGCCCCAAAAAAGATTGCATATCTTTCTCTGCATCTTCCTGAGAATTGAATTTGACCCGTAAATAGTAACGACCATCTCTAGGTTTGAGTGTGATAGTTTTATCAATCAAATCTTCTTTTACAACAATAAATTTTTCCAACCGGACACTATCTTCTCGCTTAACATCTGTCAACCCGCTGTCAGGAGTTAATTTATGTGTTGATTTACCTTTCAATTCTCGATATTCAATAAATAAATCTACAGGTAGCAAACGCACAAAGTCTGCACTTATGGAGGCTGTGCGTTCTTCTTTTTTAAACCGATTTCCCCAAGGCATACTCATGATTTTGTATAGTCGACTTGAGAATCTACTCAGCTCGTCTTCGTCAAACTTAAAGCAAGCTTTGGCTAAACTTTTAACATTAAATAGACCACCTTCGCTCATAACAAAAGCCATTGCGCCCCAACCGCTGTGATAAACCGGTTCATCTGTAACTTTGGCGTGCTGTTCTATAAAATTTTTGACGTATTTGAGGTAAGCGTTATATTCTTTTTCGATCAAACTTTTAGCCGCTACTTTTATAACTTTTTCTATCTGATTACTACCATCTTGCTGAATAATCTTTACCCCGTAAACGTAAGCTCCGCTGCGCCCTTCACCAAACTGCTCTTGAATGTTGACCTCTTTGTGATTGATAAATAATTGCCGAATTATATTTTCTACTGCCTCTGGAACATCGAATTTGTTGGGATCATATTTAATATGTGGGCCAGGTGGTGTGTTTAACTTATGAGCAATATCTGCCAACGAAATCGTAGCCGACTTATTGTAACCGCTTAAACTCAAACCCTTGAGAGCTGCAGCCATCTCCCCTGCAGTAGCATAACGATTGTGAGGATCTCTTTGTAAGGCTTTGAGAATGACTTTTTCTAGGCTAGGTGGGAGTGACTTCTCAAATTTAGAAGGCGATGGAGGATTCTCGTTAACAGTCTGGTACAAAACCCAATCTCGATTACCCTCAAATGGGCGACGCCCGGTACATAGTTCAAATAACATCACCCCGGCAGCATAAATATCAGCGCGACCATCTACCTTTTTTTGAGATGCTAACATCTCCGGAGCTGCATAACCTACAGTGCCGCCATTAAACCCCCTGCTTTCACCAGTCAATTCGGCCACTCCCAAATCCATAATCACAGGTTGGAGGTAGTCAATTTGACCCTTTTTAAGTCTGAACATAACATTAGCTGGTTTTATATCACGGTGAACAACATGTTTACCATCAATTTCTTGTGTGTGGATATAGTCAAGTGTCTCACAGATTTTGGTTATCATACCAATAATATCTTTCAAATGAAGCCATTCCTGTTGATATTTCTGGCTATGATGAAGTCGATCTATGACTTTTGATAAATCATTTCCTTCGAGATATTGCATCATAATGTAAGGATTACTCTTGTCGCCCTCAAAGTATCCAAAATTATAAACTGTGACTAGGCCGTTATGATTGTCACCTAACTTTTTAGCTAGGTCAGCTTCTTTATCAAACTGTTCAGTAAATCGTTTTTTCTCGGCTTCTGATCGGTTTGGATCTGGTAGGATCATTTTTACAGCAACTGGCCAGCCTCTTGTAATGTGCGCAGCTTTATATACGATAGCCATACCACCGCTACTGATGAAGTTTGTGATACAGTAATCATTTATCACTTTTCCAATCATCTTGTCTGGCATATCTTATTCTCTCCCAGAGATAAATCTCAGTAATCTCGTAAACTTATTTTCCCCACCAACCCCTCAACCACCCCCCTCTCCCCCGCCAAAATCGGCTCAGGAGTCAACCGCCCATCCAATAACTCCTCTAAATCCACCCCTCTACCCGACAAATAACGCAGTTCGCCGCCGGCTTGCTGCAAAATCAGAGCGCCGGCGGCTAAATCCCACGCATAGGCTTTGGGGATGAAAGCGGCGGTAGCGGCTCCTCGCGCGGTGTAGATTAGGCTGGCTCCGATGCTG
>JAGRBY010000375.1 GCA_020433835.1 Anaerolineae bacterium
TATTGCGCATGATCGGCGCGCGGTGTGCTGGTCAGGCCCAGCGTGGCGCACAACATGGCAGATCCCAGTTCGGCAATCAGTTCTTGGGTATTTTTACATATCCCCTCGATTTATCGGAATAAGGGCATTACGCGCTGATCGCCACCTCGGGAAACGCCGGCATTTGAGCTAACGTTTCGATGATGCTTGCCATATCGATCAGTTGCGGTTGGTCATTGAATTGAAAGCGACCATGCAGATTCACATGGGGCCAGGCTACCGGCGAGACGCGCTTCAGCTTGGCTATGCCATCCGCATCACCGACGCTTTCATAATAAGCCAGCAGATTGGATAAGATGCTGGCGTTGTAATAAATGATCGCGTTGGCGACGAGACGCGCGCACTCGCCCCACAGTTGCTGTTCTTGCTCGGTTCTAAAGCGCAATTTGCCGAAATTGGCGTAAGAGACCGCCCGGCGTAATTTGTGGTAACTCTCACCTCGATTCAAGGCGCGCTGCACATTCTGGCGCAACGGTAGCGAGTCGATATAATCCAGCAAATACAGGCTGCGGATAATATTGTCATATTCCCACAGGGCGCGCCGGGTGCGGTTTTTCCGTGCATGCGCGCTCAGCTTACCGACAATGATGCTTTGGGTTGTGGTCTTCAACGCCAACGAGACCATGATGCGCTGGATATTATCCCATTCGTCAACGACCAGATCATCGTTGAGTTTTCGCACCGGTTTGATAATGGCGTCACCGTACTGGCTCGGGTGCTGAAATCCATAAAGCCCCTCTTTCACTGTTTCGTAGATATCCTTGTAACGCGGCGCGAACCGATAGCCGAACAAATATAGGATGGCGAAATTGACCTGATTGGTACCGTGGGTGTCGGTCGAATGCACCTCGGGTTGGATATCGGTGGTATTGTTGTACAGAATATCGAACACATGATGGCTTTCATGCTCGTTAGCGCCGATCACTTCGGCGTTGATCGGAATGTGGTTCAGTACCAAGGAATAGGAAACGACGCCTTTTTTCAGCCCGAAGTATTTGGGTGAATGGCGCGCGATGATTGTATCGATCTGGGTTTCGAACTTCTGCCCATCGCTGCTCGAATGCAGGCTCTCATTGATATCGTAATGGTGAAAAATCGGCTGCGCCGCAGTGGCATTGCTGATCTCATCGTTAGCGGCTTTCAGCGTTTCCAGGCGGATAAAATTATCTGAACTGCGCGCCAGCTGCTGGTAACGTATATCCGAGACTTCGCCCATTCGCCCCAGCCCCATATTGGTCGCCCAAGCGATCAGGCAGGCGACAATAATGCGATTATCCGCTTGCTGTTTGGCATAGCGTCCCAGCACGTGTTCAAACGCATCCAAAAAGCCACACTGCTGGTGAACGAAGTGCAATACACTGCCGATATCCACTTGCGCGAGGGTATCGAAAAACGGATGGTTGACGGATTCACCGCTGCGCGGGTACGGCAAGCTCCAGCGTTTTTGCCGGCCGCGTTGTTTGATTTGAAAGTGTTCGTTTTCGCCGGCGGCGATACGCTGATTGACTTCGCTGATGCGCGACTCGAGCTGTTCGCGAAGCTCGGCCAGGTGTTCACGGATCGGTTGCTGAAGATGGCCCAGACCGGTATCGCTTAGCAGCTGGTCTTTATTCTGCCAGCGTTCGTTGTCGACCAGATCATCTTCGAGACTGCGAAACCCGACGCTGTCGCGACAGAAAATATCACCCGCTTCCAAGCCATTGGATAGCTGGCGGTAGACAAAAAACTCATAGCGATCCGGCGAGAGCTTGGTTTGTTCCGGTGGCGAGAGATAGCGCTGCGTGGTTTTCGGAATGAACTCGACCGGAAAGACCGCCTCGCGATACTGTCCCAGCGGCCGGCCTTTGCCAAACGCTGTTTTCAACACCTCAAACGCTGTTATCAGCGATGCTTGTGCCGAGATGGCTTCCAAATCAATGGATTGTAGGATCGGGCGCAAATGCAATTTGAACTGGCGTGCCAAGCGATCGATTTCTTCCCATCGCAGCGCCGTTTCATCGAACTGGGCATGGGTTGCGATCTGCTCGGCAACCAAGGCGAGCTTGTTGCGCTCCAGGATAGCAAACGCTCTGGCCTGAACGGTTGCAAAGGGCGTCTGTTCAGCAAACGCCTCGTCGGTAAAGAGCTTCAGCACGCGACCGGCTTTGCGCAGATTTTTGTTGCTCTCGCTGCGCAGATTGGAGAGCCGCTCTTTAGCCAGCGCTTGGGCTTCATCGTAGAAGCGGCGGGTGTTATAGATCAGGCAGCGGATCAGATTATCGTGCAAACGCTGATAGCGGTGATAAGCAAAACAAAGCAGATAGAGATAAACACTCCACTCGTTCAGCTGCTTGAGCCGGTGCACCGAATAATAACCGACCAGAGAGGCATAGTATTTGATGCTCTCATTGGAGATTTCCAGCGCCGGCAATAGGGCTTGAGCCAGCCAGTATAAGTGGTGCAATTGTTCTCCACGCTGGATTTCGCGCTTGATTTCACTGACGCTGAAATCCCTCGGTTCGCGTTTGAGTTGGGTGATTTCATATAAGCCCGGCGTATCCGCTAGCAGTTGCTGTAAGGCTTGCAGGTCGAACGGTTTCAGGTGGCGGCGGACTATGGCAATGAGACGATTTTGTTCTTCGGTGAGCGCCTTGCCGATCATATCCTGCATTGCGCTATAGCCAGGCCCGACAATGCGCTGTTCATTCAAATAATTGACCAGCTGACGGAAAATATAGATCGGCTTAGCGCTGATCTTCGCCGCCTGGCGGGCTTTGGCCGCCACTTTGCGCCGGGCAATCGCATCCCAGCTTCGGTAAGCAAAGCGTTGGCGGATAAGACGCTGCTGCTTGACTCGGGTGTCTTTGTCAATCGCGCTCAGATCATCCAAGATGGCATCGTCGAAATGGCGCGCCAGCACATGCGCCAGATCGTCTTTGACCTCGTGCAGATCGAAGATAAAAAACCGGCGCTTGACTTTGAAATAACCCAGCTGCAGCACGAAATACGCCTGCGATTTGACCGAACGCAGAGATTGCAGCAGTTCGATTTCCGGCGCAGCCAGCGCGAAATACTCCGCCCGCTCTTCCGGGGTAAACCGGGGCCTGCCGTAGAGGGCCTCGATTTCATCCTGGCCTAAGATTCTCAGGCGCTTTTGTATCGGTCTGAGGGGTTGAACCGCCATTTTTTCTTCTCGATGCTGTCCGCTGATCTGCTCGCACTAGACTCAAAAAGTAGACGTTTTGGTACCCCGGATTTGATGTGTTTCATTTCATGTTTCATTATAGGCTTATCTCAACCTCTTAGAAGTAATGAAACACGGGTAATCTTAATAGATGGCATTGGTGGGTTATGCGCGGGTCAGTTCTGTGGGTCAAAGTCTTGAAGTGCAGCTCGATAAGCTGAAACACTGCGATAAGATCTACCAGGAGAAAAAAAGCGGCACTTCCAGTCAACGTTCGCAACTCAAGGCGTGTCTGGATTATGTCAGAGAAGGTGATACCTTGGTGATCACGCGGCTGGATCGGCTTGCACGATCAACGTTGCATCTCTGCCAGATTGCAGTGGGACTGGAACGCAAGCAGGTCAATCTGCAGGTGCTGGATCAGAATATTGATACCAGTGATGCGACCGGACGGTTGCTGTTTAATATGCTCGGCGCCATCGGACAGTTCGAAACCGAAATACGCGCTGAACGGCAAATGGACGGTATCCAGAAGGCCAAACAGCGCGGGATTCACTTTGGTCGCAAGAAATCTTTATCTGGTCAGCAGATCAGCGAACTGCAGCAAAAAAGGAAACAGGGGGTGCTGATTAAAACGCTGATGCAAGATTATAGTCTTTCCAAAGCCAGTGTTTACCGCTATCTACACGCAACGACCGACTAGCGCTCATCCAGCGCAACACGACAATTTAGACACATCCTTATCGAACGTCTGCGCCGCTAGCTTGAGTCCCTCCACGGTGGTCAAATACGGAAAAATCAGATTGCCCAGTTCGGTAATGGTCAGTCCCTGCTGAATGGCCAGGGCTGCAGTTTGAATGCTATCGGCTCCCTCGGGTGCGAGAATATGTGCGCCTAAGAGTTTTTGGGTAGTGCCATCAGCCACCAATTTAATCAAGCCTCGTGTGTCACGCGCCGCCAGCGCACGGGGTACATGGTTGAGATCAAGTACCGAGGTACGCACCGCATGGCTGACCTGGCGGGCTTGCGCTTCGGTCAAGCCAACGCTAGCGACTTGCGGATCGGTAAACACTACGGCAGGCATGGCGGTGTTGTCGTAGCGTAGGCGGTCACCATTGAGCGCATTGTTAGCGGCAATCTTGGCCCCATAGGCCGCCATATAGACAAATTGATCTTGGCCGGTCACATCACCGGCGGCATACACCCCTTTTTTTTGCGTGCGTAGTCGATCATCGACGGCAATACCGCCCGCATCGTTCAGAGTCACGCCGACCGCAGCGAGGCCCAGCTGTTCGACGTTCGGTGTACGTCCGGTGGCGACCAACACTTGCTCGGCTTGAAGCGGCTGATGTTGGCCGTCTTTGGCGATGGTCAACGTAATACCCGTGCTAGTCTGCTGAAGCCGGGTATAGGTGAGTTGGTCGATGACCTCAATGCCTTCGTCACGCAAGTAGCCACTCAATGCAACGCTAATTTCAGGCTCGCCCTGGGCTAACAATCGGTGTCGGGTTACCAAAGTGACCTTAACCCCGACGCGGGCAAACAATTGTGCCAGTTCACAGCCAATGTAGCCGCCGCCAATGACCAGAAGTGAGGCTGGTGGCTTGTTAAGTTCGAGTGCTGTGGTGCTGGTGAGGTAAGGAATAGCGTCAATACCGGCAATGCTGGGCTGGGCCGGTCGGGTACCGGTGGCGATAATCACCTTATCAGTAGGCAATAGGGTGTCAGCGACAGCCACACCGCCGTCAACCAGTTTTGCTGGGCCTTCCAGATAGGTGACCTGATCGTAAGCGGCTAGCAAATCAAGATATTTAGCTTGGCGAAGATCATCGACCAAGGCTTGTTTCTGCGCGACCAAGGCCGACCAGTTGGTGAGACGTGCCTGCGCTGCTATACCGGCGAAGCGCTCCGCGTGCTGAGCATGATGGATTGTTTCAGCGGCACGCAGCAGGGTTTTTGAGGGGACACAACCGACATTGACACAGGTCCCCCCCATCGTACCCGCGCCGATCAGTGCGACTCGTGCGCCTTGCTCAGCAGCAGTGATTGCAGCAGAAAAACCCGCTGACCCCGCGCCAATAACGACAATGTCGTAATCGGCGTCGGTTGGTTTTGAGGCCGAGGGGCAACAGGCCGCGTTCGGGTTGGTCATAGTGGGGTTCCTGTGGGTGTGGTTTTGTTACCGTGCCGGTGCCGATAAACCGCGTAGAGCGTTAAGCCGATAAAAAAAATTAAGGCCGGCAGCAAGATCACATCTAACCAGCCAATGACGGCGGACAGACCCACCACGCCCAGCAGAATCACGAGCGCAGGGGTAAAGCAGCACAATGCTGCGATCACCGTGCCGATGAGACCTGTTCGCAGAAGGGTTTTGTGATTCATTAAGGCGGTTATTCAGCGACGCTGGAGGGAAAGCCAACATTGGTCGTCGCAGCGGTTAAGGTAGCGATATCGGTTAGCGTATCATCGTAGGTGACGACAGCGCTTTGGTCATCGAGCGATACGTCTACGGCTTTGACGCCATCGACGGCGGTCAGTGCTTTTTTAACGATAAAGGGACAGCTGGCACAGGTCATATTGTCAACAGCCAGGGTCTGGATTTGTTCACCGGCTAGAGCTACGCTGCTCACGAGCAGGCTGAGGATGAGAAGAACAGGTTTGAAAAAGGATTTCATGTGATAACTCCTTCAGGGTTACAGTTCGAGCAGCCACGGGGCGACCCAGGGATAGATCAAGGCGGCGATGACCAGTACGACAGCCACCCAAAGTGCGCTTTTGACGACGTAGTTAGACACCGGCTTGGCGCAATAGGAACCTTCGACACAGGCGATCTGGGGTTTGCGATAGACTTTATAAAAACCAACACCTAAACAAACCAAGGTGAAGGCCAGAAAATAGGGTTGATAGGGGGCTAAAGCGGTTAAGTTGCTCATCCAAGCACCGGTAATACCGACACTAAATAAGGCTAACGGCACAATACAGCAGGAAATCGACGCCAGTGCACCCAGAATGCCACCCACAGCAAGCCAGCGTTGGCTGGGTTTAGGCGTTTGCAGGGCCGCTGCATCATCCTGTAGCGTGTGTTGCGCAGGCATACTCATAATCAATAGAACTCCATTGTCATGGTGATGATTTTAAGTATACGATCTGTAGTAACTACAGATGCAAGAATTTTTTTATGACCTTAATTGCGCACGTAAAACCGATCACGATTGGCACGCTCTCTAAACGCACCGGCTGTAATATTGAAACGATCCGCTACTACGAGCGAATTGGCTTGTTACCACCACCACCGCGCAGTCCAGGCGGTAATCGTCTCTACGGTTCAGACCATTTCAAGCGGTTGACGTTTATCCGCCGCAGCCGCGAGCTTGGGTTTACGTTGGATGAGGTTCGGACGATGTTGACATTAGTCGATGGTAACGCGTACACCTGTGCTGAAGTGCAAGCCTTATCAACTCAGCATCTCTCTGGGGTTCGTCATAAGATCAAAGATTTAAGAAAACTGGAGAAAACACTAGCGACCATTGTGGCTCAGTGTAGCGGCGATGCGGTGCCGGAATGTCCGATTATTGATGCGTTGTTTGCTGAATCGATCCCTAAACAGGACGAACCCACTAGCTAACGCTCTGTTAGTTCAAATCGGGGAGGCAAAAAATCCCTTATTCCGATAAATCGAGGGGATATGTAAAAATACCCTAATTGGAGGATAACAAGGTAATGTCATGCTGGCGCACCAGCGTCCGCAGGGTATGGGCCGGCGTCCCCATGGCCACCCCGAGCGCCTTCAGTTCATCGGAGCGGGCCACCACGCAGCCGTCATTATTGGACAATACGCCGACCGGCCGGCCGCGCAGCGCCGGCTGGAACAGCCGCTCACAGGAAACAT
>JAGRBY010000376.1 GCA_020433835.1 Anaerolineae bacterium
GCCCTAAGACTTGCTAGATGCCCGATAAAGACATTCGGGCATGACCATGGCCTCCATTTCTATGACCTCCTTGGCATCCATATTGAGCCTAAAATAAAAAAGAGGCTATGGTAGCCTCCCTCTTAACGAATTATAGGCTGCTGCAAACTTTAATGGACAAGTACCTTTGCGTCATCAGCGGCCATAGCTAATGCCAGTGCTTCTTCAATGGCTGTACGTGCTTGGCGATCATTCTGGTTGGTTGCCAGCGCAACTTCTGTAATCAGCATATCTTTGGCTTGAGAAAATAGACGACTCTCCAAATTACTTAGACCGCCTGCTTTATCCCGCCAAGCTAAGGCACGTACCGCTTCAGCAATATGGACAGGCATACCAGATTGAAGCCAATCTTCAATTTTGCGTCGTCGCTTTTTAAATTCATTAGGTAGCGCTTCTGGCTCGCTTTGTAACACCTCGAAAACATCTTCTGCTTTGTTTTCCGACATAACCTTTCGGATACTCAAGTCTTCCCAATTGCTAATCGGAACGTGGAGTGTGAGACGCTTGTTGAAAAATTCTATCACATAATATTTCTTAAACTCATCCACCATATCCATTTCAGTAACACCTGTTATTTTTCCGGCGCCGTGGGTGGGATGAATAACATTTTGACCAACTGTTAACTGCAAGATAATTTACCTCCTTATGACTAAACTTGCTATGGTAAAAAGGCACAATAAGCCCCTTTTATAATAGCATAACCAATTGGTTAAGTCAAATCTCAAGAAATCAAGAAATAGCATAACTATATTATAAACTTCCAGGCCAATTCATATCTTTATATGTTTTGGAAACACGCTGATAAGACTCGCTGGCCTGAGCGGCGTGCTCTTGAGCGGTATCAGACACAGGGCCTTTTACTTTGGCTGGAACGCCGGCAGCCAGCATTGCCGGCGGAATGGTTTGATTTTCACGTACTACGCTGCCGGCAGCAATGATCGCTCCAGCTCCAACCGTCGAGCCGGACAGCACCGTGGCGTTCATACCGATGAGCGCACCTTCCTCTATCAAACAGCCTTCAATAACAACGGCGTGTCCAACTACAACATCGGCCTTAACAACGGTGTTATGACGCCGATTGACGTGAACCACAGAGTTATCCTGTATACTCACACGTGGCCCAATAACAATTTGCCCTACATCACCGCGCAGAACTGCCCCAAACCAAACGTTTGCGCCTTCTTCTATAATTACATCGCCAATAACCACCGCCGTAGGCGCAATATACGCATCATCGGCAATGCGAGGTTTCTTTCCTTGATATTCAATAATCGGCATCGACTCCGCTCCCTCTATGATGATTGATGCTATATTCCTTTAAAATGCGGGCCAAGTGTACCACCAATTGACGCTATTTGTCCAACTCATCTTCTGTTTCCGACAGCACTTCTCATGCTTATCTCAGCTTTTTCTGCTATAATTTCGTGATACATTGCAGTTACAAACGCAAACACCGCATAAAAGAGAAATTATCACCTGTTAGAAATATCGTGATCAAGTTAAAACGCATTCCGCTTGGTTTAGGTCTTGTTTTGTCGGTATTAACGTTGGGGAGTATGTTGGGCCAGCTACATTGGACGCTCGATGTTCTCTCCCACTTTAACCTTCAATATACACTTTGGTTGATGGTTTGCCTCGTGGTGGGCTTGTTTATACGGGGTCGACGTCGGGAGGTTTTAGCTTTAATTCCGGCGCTGGTGATAAATTTTGTCATTTTAGGTCCTTATTTTCTACCCACGACCTCGGTGGCTTCCGCTTCGGACACGCGACTGCGCGTGGCCACGCTCAACATTCACACACCAAATTCCAATTACGATGCAATTCTTAATTACATTCAAACCTATCAGCCTGATGTTGTAATGATATCTGAAGCCGAACCGGCTCTGATAGCGACTTTCCGAGAGAAAATAAGCCGTTCATACCCCTATCTCTATGACGAGTCGATGCGCGGCACGTTGGGGCTGGCTCTCCTGAGTCGACAGCCGTTTCTGAATGCCGAAACAGTTCCGTTGAACGACCAGCACCACCGGCGTTTACTTCGAGCGACTATCGAGTGGCAAGATACGACGGTTACCATCTATGGCATCCATCCCTTGCCACCCCTCCGCAGCCGCTGGGCCGAAAGTCGTAACAGCGAACTGCACACCATCCAAACCATGATAGCCAACGAGTCTGGCCCCTTGATTTTATTGGGCGACTTCAATGCCGCGCCCTGGTCTTATCCCATGCGCCAACTTGTCGCCGCAACGAACTTACAACACGCCGCCTTAGGCTTTGGCATTCGGCCGACGTGGTATTTTGAGCGCATAATCTTTGGCGCTCCGCTCGATCATGTTTTTGTTTCACCGGATTGGGCTGTAACGTCATACACCATCGGGGGCGATATCGGCTCTGACCATACGCCCGTTATGGCTGATATAACCTTAAAATGAGGAAAGTGAGCAATAATGAACGAAGAAACAGCTCCCCAAAACCAGACACCTCTATCAATTGACCCGGCCACGCGCATTGGAGGCGTCACGTTAGGCGTTGCCGACCTCGGTCAGATGGTCAGTTTTTATGAGAAACTTATCGGGCTAAAAATTTTGAAGCGCACAGCAACCGCCGCTACGCTGGGAATTGATAACGTACCGCTTGTCAGCTTAGAACTGCGTCCCAACGGCCAACGTTATCCTCGGGCGACAGGCTTATTCCACATGGCTCTGCTGCTGCCTTCGCGCGAGGATTTGGGCCAGTGGCTCAAGCACCTGGTCACTCATAACTATCGGTTGGATGGGGCGGGTGAGCACCTGGTCAGCGAGGCGCTTTATCTATCCGACCCTGAAGGAAATGGCATCGAAATGTACCGCGACCGTCCCCGCGAGACCTGGGAATATGAAGCTGATGGCAGGGTCAAAATGGCCACTCTGGCCGTCGATTTACGGGCATTGATAGCTGATGGATCGGATGCACCGTTTACAGGACTACCTGGCGGTACCACTATGGGCCATATTCACCTACAGGTTAACGATGTCAATAAAGCTGTTCAATTTTATCGCGATGATTTGGGTATGGATTTGATGGCACTGATGCCCAGCGCCGGATTTTTGAGCGCCGGCGGCTATCATCACCACATTGGTGCCAATACTTGGAACTCTCGAGGGTCTACTCCTCCACCGGCGGGATCGCTGGGCCTTATAAAGTACAATCTTATTCTACCCTCAGCCGAAGCCCACGACCAGGTGATAACGCGGTTGGAAAACCTCGATTATCCGCTAGAAGAATCAGAAACCGGATCTTTGATTCAAGATCCGGCCGGCAACCGAGTCGGGTTGATTATCGATCGGTAGGTTATACCGTCTGAATCGCCAACCGATGGGCCGTCGTACGCAAGCCGAGTTCGATTTCCAGCAAGCGTAGAAACGTACCGGCGACTGGCGTAAGCTCATCAACAAACGTTTGCCGCTTTTGCTCGTTGTTCCACGCAAACTGCCGCGTCCAGGCTATCGCCAGAGCATGCGCCGTATTTTTGCTGTTTCCTTGGCCCACATACGGCAAAACAGGCGCTCCGGCGTGTGTTAAAAAGTGCATATCGAAAAATGAAGCCGCCCAGTCAGGATGTTTTTGCGAAAATGCCACAAACGCACGTTCCACAGCGCGACGATCCACAGTTTGGGGTTCCGGTTGGTTAAAGGCTTGTAAAAACTTGGTCTGAATGTGTTGTACCACGTTCATGTCAATAATCTCCTTTTGCAAATACTCTTGTAAATTACATACTGGAAAGATAGGCTTGCAGAATCAACAATAACCCCGAGGCCATACTGACCATCCCCGCAATCAGTTGCCATGTACTGGATTGAAGTGATTTCTCGGCCACGGTCGTCTCGCCCTGGCGAATGCGACAAAACTCCGCTTCGATTAATTGTTCTAATGCTTTTTCATTACGATAGTTGATTAACATATTCATCGTTATCTCTCCCACCTCAGTAAGGGCTTTGGCCGGTTATTGTGCGGCTCTGTAACTAGTGTACAACCTTACTATACCACCCAAACGTACCCAAAACGTATCACGAAACGTTCCACAAACGATCCATGCAGCAATTGAGGCTCAAAAAACCATCCAATATGAACATTTCGATAAAAAAGGAAGTAAAATTTATAGGAGAAGATGATTTAGCAGCATAACATCAAACACCGTTCCATCATAAAAGGAAGTAACCGGTCACCAGTCAACAAAACACCAAATGTCCAATTACCACTTACCACTTACCCAAAACGGTGGTCTCCTACCGGCGCGTAATGGGGACAAGACGCCCTGTGCCGAACGCCGTCTCGCTTACTTTGAGGATAACACCCATTTGCCAACGCTTATGCTCCGAGCGGCGCAGCGGGGGGTTGCTGCGCTGGCCCTGAACCACATTTTCCATCGCCGGGGCGACTTCAGCGTAATTAAAGGGGTCAACTTGATCGGCGCGGAGTTCCGCCGAGGGCGGACGCTCTATAATGAAGGAAGGAATGAGATGAGGGCGGGTCGAGGCCAGCCAGCGGGCCAGCGCTACAACTTCCGGCTTCGTAACATCGGCGATGGGACAGAGTGTACCGGCCATATCGCCGTAGAGGGTAGCGTACCCCAACGCCAGCTCGGTTTTGTTGCTGGTATTGAGCAGCATCCCCCCGTACCGATTAACATAGCTCATCAAAATCATCCCCCGCAGCCGGGCCTGGATATTCTCGGCCGTGGTGCCGCCGTCGAGCAGTGCACCGAGTGTTGCCTCAGCAGCTTGGTGCATCGCTTCCAAGGGCACCGTTTCGAAGCCGATTTTCAGATTATCAGCCAGCGCGGCAGCACATTCAGTCGAGCGCGGGTCAGTGTAGCGCGAAGGGATGGCGATGGCCGTCACCCGTGCCGATCCCAACGCCTCCGCCGCGATGATGGCTGCCAGCGCCGAGTCGATGCCGCCCGATAGCCCCAAAAAGGCGCGGTCGATGCCGTTTTTGTGGGCAAAATCGCGCACGCCGAGCACTAGCGCTCGATAGAGTTCCTCCGGCGGCGTTTCGTCTGGCACAGCATCCGCTTGCGACGATTCGGTAGCTTCGGCGCTCTCCATATCGACAACCGTCACTGATTCCTCAAAACCGGGTAGCTGAGTCACCATCGCGCCGCTTTCGTTCACGACAAAGCTCCGCCCATCGAAGATGAGTTCGTCAGTGGCTCCGCACAGGTTGACGTAAATGAGCGGGCAGCCGTGCCGCCGAGCGTGGTACAGCCGTTTGGCTAAAATCTGCTGCCGATACGGCGACGCCGACAAACAGACCAACATCTCCGCCCCGGCGGCCCGTAATTCGGCGGGCGGATGGAGGTCATACCCTTCATCCCACATATCTTCACAAACGAGAAAACCCACCCGCCGACCGGCTATCGAAACAGGCGGCAAAAACGGGCCGGGTCGAAACCAGCGCGGCTCGTGGAAGACATCATAAGCCGGCAGCAGCCGTTTGGCCGCGACCAGCCGCGTTTCGCCGTGCTCCAGTAGAACGGCGGCGTTGTAGAGGCCGGGATGGTGCGGCGGGGTCTCATCAGCCGGCCACAGCGTGCCGATCACGACCGGCGGGCCATCGATCACCAAGCGGGCCAGGTCAGCGGTGGCGGCGGCGACGGCATCGGTAAAACTGCTGTCAAAGAGGATGTCGCGGGGCGGATAGCCGGGAATCGCCATCTCCGGCAGGACAACCAGATCGGCGTGCTGTCTTTTGGCCGTTTCAATCGTGTCGCAACAGCGCTCGACATTCCCGGCCAGGTCACCGACGGTGGTATTGATCTGGGCTAACGCTATTTTCACCGAATCTCTCCGGCCATCGCTTCGAGCAGATTTAACGCCTCTAAAACCGAGTCGCGCCGCAGACATAGCGCATCGCCCAGCATAAAAGTGCGATACCCCAGCGACAGCAGAAAAGCCACGTCGCCAATATCGGCACTGGCGGGCACAGGGTGAAACGCCAGCGAATCGAAAATACGGCTGGCAACGACCGCCTGCGGATCGGCGCTGATAAGCTCGCGCAGCGCGGTGGTGATCTTGTGGGGCTGTAAAACTTCAACATAGAGATCGCCGCGAGCTGCCACCAGACGCCCGTGGCTCGATTTATGCCGCCGGGCGAAAGCCAGCCCCCGCTGCGTTTCGATCTTAAGCATGACCTCGGCCTCGGGCAGCAAATCTTTGACTTCGTGGACATCGTCCAGTTGTTCGGTGTAGGATAGCATAACTTTGGTCAAATTGAGTTCGCGCATCGCCGCCAGATAAGCCCGATCCGTTTTGGTCAGCGTGCCGTCGATCCGCAGCGAGGGATGAACAATATTAACCGACTCACCGGGGCCGATCAGCCGCCGTGGGCCGTCGGCTAGGATGAGGCGGTCGCCGTCAACGGCCGCCACCCGCACACACTCGGTGCCGTCGGCAAAAAAGGCATCGACCGGCGTATCGACGCGAATCGGGTGGCTAAGACGCACTTCGGTATAGGGCGGGATAGCCGCGCCGACCACGCGTAGCTGCCGGCCTTTCAAATCGACCCATAAGGGCTGGCCGTAGCCGGTGAGCCGCTGCAAGGCTTCTTTTGGGCCGCTCCGCAGCGGCATCACCGTATTGAGTCGAAAACCGCAAACCAACGGATGCGCCGCCACGTCATCGAGAAAATCAGCGTACGGCGGCACGGTAACAAGGGCTTGAATGGTAGAAATTGGTTTCATAGGCAAGGTATCAAGTTGCAAGGTTATAGGGTTGCAAGGCTGCAAGGTCGCAGGGCTGCGAAGCTACAAGGTTACAGAATTGCAACCCTGCAACTTTGCAACTCTGCGACCCTGCAACTCTGCAACCCTGTTAAAGCTTAAGCGTTGTGCCGCAGTAAGGGCAGCTAAATAGGCCGGCTGCATCGAGCGGAACGGGACCGCCGCAGCGCGGGCATTTCACTTCAATCGGTTCGCTAATTTCAGTGACCTTATCTTCGCTCTGGCGGGCGCGCATATTGTCTTGGAAATCGCCGAAGTGGCCCCAGGCGCGGGCAATAAGGCCCATGGCG
>JAGRBY010000377.1 GCA_020433835.1 Anaerolineae bacterium
TGTCGGTTCACGCTATTATGCTAAAACCCCAAACGATGTCGGGAGCAGGCAAGTTGATGAGGGGCCTAGTCTTTGCGGGAATTTTAGCAGTTAGTGGATTAGTTGCAGCATTTAGTCCGTTAACAGGTACTATTTTATGTTTGTTCGCCTTAGCCGTTTTTATTTTTACCGGTTTTAAGCCCTACCAGGGACGTAATCTGCTGCTCTTATTGTATGCTCATTGTGTTGTTGGACTTGTTGTTATGGGAATGGCCATGTCCAATCCGGCGATACGTCAGTTTTTTGTTGGTCATAGTAATACAACCCTGTCATTTGAAGAGGGGTTGGCCTTACTCTTAGGCTCAGGTATCATCGGGGTTGTCGCCGCAATCGTGGTTGTAACCATCCCCTTCGCCCTGGTTGTGGCGGCGGCGGCCGCAGTTGTATCGAAATGGCACGTGGGCAATGACCAAACCTTTACCTCAGCTTTCTTTCATACCCTTTACACCATTCTTTCCGTGCTCCACTTTGTGGTCGTTGCTGAAGACGGCGAATTAAAAGGACATCAAGACGGCAAAGAACGGCTGGAAAAATTTGGCGGGCCGGGCTGGCTCAATGTTTATCCTCAGCAAGTGGTTGCGCTGCACATTCAGGGAAAAATCACCCGGGTGGTTGGTGCCGGAACGGTGATGCTCAAGCGCGGGGAGAGAGTTAAGGCCATCCTACCCTTAAGCCCCAAAGGCGGCGTTGCTACCATGGAAAATGTCTTAACGCGTGATCGCATCGCCCTTAATGTCTCGGTTCTTCACGCCGCCCGCATCGAACCGGCAGGTGATACCCAGGTTCGCTTGCAAAAAGAAGCGGTGGCGGCTGAAGCCAACTTAAGCCAACTGATCTCCGAAAACGCTTCGTCCACCGCTGTCGAAGCCGCCCAGCAGAGTGTTGAAGCGGCGCGGCAAAAGCTGCAAGCCCTAAAAAATGATCCTGTCGTTGGCGATGAACTCTTTCAAGTTTATGAAAGTATCGCCCGGTTGGCCGCTTTACGCGCCCCTGACCCCTACAATGCAGTTAAGTTTGCCATCCTCAACAATCTAAAAGACGCCATTATGTCTGAATTCTCCGAAGATCTCTTCAAGATTGAAGAAGATAACGGCGATTTAGATGCCAAAATCAATCGACGCAAGATTAAAGAGATCGAAGATTTGGTCACCAAAAAGTCGATGGCGTTTGGGATGGGCAAAGGGACCAAACTGTTGATTGTTGATATCGCCGATATCACCTTTCCCCCGGAAATTAAAGACAAAATTGAACAACAAGTTAAAACGCTCATTGAAGAGAAAATTCAGGAAACGGAAGCCCGTATCGCCGAGTCGAAGGCCAAGGCCAATATGATTGCGGCCCGAGCCAAAGCGCAAGCGGCCATCATGGCCGGCAAAGGCGAAGGCGAAGCCCGTGCCGCGCTCTTCCGCGAGATTCTTCGTGAGCTGAAACGTGAGCGGCTGCCGCAAGAGCAAATCGCCAGTGCGATGCTCGGCTTAATCAGCGCCACCACCTCGGTCAAAGAAATGAAGGATCTGTTCAAATCATCCTCGTTCCTCCATCGCCGCTATCCGGAGCTGATGGCCGAGCAAGGCAATGGCAGTATGGTCGAATAACGCATTCGGCCCATGGCAAGACACGTATTATCGCTAAACTGAAATTGAAACCAGGAGAGTGAGAACAATGCTACATGATCATGTCGCAACTAGAGATAGGCGTTCCGTGCAGCGATTTGGTAGATACCCTACTGCTGCCGAGTTGCCGGATGCGACGACCAAGCCACCGGAAACCACGGTACTTACAAACAATCCGGAGGCTGAGGCCGACACGGCGCAAAAAATCAATTTTCGTCCGTATATTCAAATTTATTGGTCACAAGATACTCCGGCCAGCCGAACCGCTGCCGTTGATAGTTTGATGACGCTGCTCGACCTAAAGCGTCAAGCGATAAATGAAACCCGCGTTTATAAAGCCGGTATGGCCGTTGAGTGGTTACTGCCGGATGATACCGTGCAGACCCTGTACGATCATTTGACCGCAGAAACCCCGGAAAATCGACTGCCAAACATCAACACGATTTTGCTTGAGCGCGAGTCGGGCGAAGTTGAGGCCTTCGATATAAAAGCTACACCCTATCGGCATCTGAGTCTGGCCGACGGCAGCAAGATCATCAACTTGCTTGATCGCGGGCTGGATACCGTGGCGCTGTCGAGCGGCCTGCAAGATTGGTTTAATGAGGCGCAGCGGCTTATGGTTGGCGATGGGCGCAGTGGGGTTATCGCCTGCGAAAAGGCCTTGCTGGAACTGGACGAGCAAGATTACCTAACTTCGTTAAGCAGTTTGAGTGATATTAGCAGCCTGATGCAGCTTGAATACAGCCACGGCAAATTCCATTTGCTGTTGGCCTCTATCTTGCTCAACCAGGGCGAAAATCTCGAACGGGCTGCCGAACATTACCTCCGCGCCCGCGATGAGTATCTGGGTTCCGGCTACTTTCCGCTGCTGTCCCTGGCTTATCTGGGGCAGGCGATAGCTCTGCGGCGGCTAGGTCGACTGGATGAAGCCTGGGATGCTATTATCGATGCCGGAGAAAATGCTCGGCCTGAAACCTCGGCGACGCTGGCCAACGTTATCCCTTTGCAGCGGGCTGTCGGACAGGAAGCAACCCTTATCAAAAAACTGGCTCAAATGAATGCCGTCCTCTATCCGGTTCGAGGCTCAGGCTTGGGCATCAATATCTTTAGCCTGGCTACCGGAGCGAAGATTATAACCCGGCAAGGGCTGGCCGAACTTGAATTTTTGACCCGCAAAGCCTATGAGACCAACGAACCCACGTTTTTGAACACCAACCAGCTTGATCTCGATCTGTCGAAGATGGCCGACAAAGCCGGCATCGACCTGGGCGCGGTCAACTATATCCTGCAAGTTCCGTTAGGGATCGATACCGATCACAGCTTGCAGCCCGGCGATTGGCTTTTTATTGCGGCTGAGGCCAAACCGGAGAAACTGCACCAAAAACGCGTTGCGGTTTTAACCGTAGGCGATACCCTGGAGGCATCCCTAAAAATATTTGCCAACAAAAGCTCAGACCACTATTTTCTGCGGGCCGAGCACGACCAGGATGCCTCGCTGATTGTGACCCGTTACGGTGCGCCGGTTGAGGCTATCAAAGAGTATTATAAAAAGTATCAAGGCAGTGTTCGGGTTGAACATAAGCCGACCTTCGAGGTGGCGTTGACCGGGGCGGTTATCGGCGTGGTTCGCCACGGCACCATCATGGTACCCGAGCACACCTCGGAGTGTGCGCCGACCACCGACACCGTCGTTCGCCGCATTCCGGTAGTTAGTCAGATATCGGCCGGTTTGGGCGTTATCAGCCCCAAAGATACCAATGATCATCTCTATATCGATGAGTTGGCCTGCGTTGGCGCCAATTTTGGTGTTTTGGTTGAGGGCGATAGTATGTCAGACTATGATATTTTTGCGGGGGATATCGCCCTTATTCGCCAGCAGGAAATTGTTGACAATGGCGATATTGCAGCGGTTATCATCCAAACCGCGGACAAAAGCATCGAGGTCATCAAAACCTATCACTTCTTCGACCGGCCCGGCCAGGAGCATTGGTTCCTCAAATCGGGCAGCGCCACTCATCCCCATCTTGTTGTTGTGCCTGATGAGACCCGGCTGAACGCTGTCAAACGCCTGTATCAGGGTCGATTAAAAAATGTTGAGTTTTTCGCCAACGCCGAGTTGAGGATAGCCGGTAAGTTTATAAAAAAGGTAGATATCGCCCAGTTATAAACAAAAAGGACGACGGATGTCGCCCTTTTCTCCTATAATCACAGCGTTCTCAGATAAACTCTATCCATCTGAGAACGCTGTGGTTTTTCTTCGCAGTTACCCACGTAAATTGATACGCTTATTATTCTCCACCTGTATCCACACAATACCAACAATCTAACCCATTGCCATAGGCGGTAATAATTTCTGATCGCGCCAGCAAGGTTTCTGTAGTTGGATTTTCATCAAAGCAAACCCGCATGCGGCGAGGATGATCGGCATAATTTTTTAAGAATTCGCGGTAGGTGATGGTTTTCTTCTGCTCAAACCGGCTGGGGCAGTAGATACCGTGGCGATTGGGCAAACGCATAGCCAGTGGTTGCAAGTTGACCACCTGATCGCTAAGGTTGCCCGATTTGGCATGGTTACTTCGATGGACTCTTGTTTTTACGGGTAAAGCCATAGATGCTCCGATTTCTGGTGTTGTAAACGTTTACAAGATGATATGTTAGCGAATAATTAGAACATTTGTTTTAATTAACCTAATTATAGCCAATTTCCAAATATTGTCTAATAACTTTTAGACGTTTGGGTGGTAAACCTTCATTTTAGAAACCAGGTTTTTTAGCGTTAATAGTGACATTTTTGCCTCAAACGGCTTTTAATCAAGCATCAAAAAGCTGGTTTCTTACCATAATACGTGAGAGTGCAAACATAGGATAGACGTTTGGACGGTAAACCTGCGGTTACCGTATGCGTATCGTACTGTTATCGTACCCTTCTTAACATTAACCTGAAATTAAATATTGTTAATAGTACTTTAGTACTAGACTCTTTTTCGATTAAGTATGTTAATATATTAACATAACGTATTGACATAAGACGCAATTTCGAATATTATGTAAATAAGTCAGGTGTTTTAGTTCTGAGCTAACAGTTTGATACGGTTTGTATTGGCATAATATTCGACTTTTTGTTAAATGTCAATAGGTATCAAAAAGTTGGGGTGTTGGCTTATTTGAGGCTAACTATCTAACGTGATTATTTGGGTAACCGTCTGAGAGGGGGATACTATGTTTTCAAAGCTTCTTAGTACCATTATTATTTTTTCTATAACTTTTATTGGTTTGATCATTTTTTTGATTTTCATACATCCGTATTGGGTTTTAGGCACGGCTCTTATCGTTTTTGCCTGGATCATTTATCTACTATTTTTTATTCCTTATAAATCAACCACCACACGTGCACGCTGGACTTTCTGGGCCTGTTTTACTATCATTACCGCTACTGTCACAACATATCTTGTCCTTTTGCTACTAGCTAATCCCATAACGATCAATATTCCCGCCGAAGCCTTTAGTTTTCTTGAATTTATTGAAGTCAAACCCACTACGTATGAAGTGAATCCAAAAGTAACTTCTTTAATTGTGGCATCAATTATTGGATTTATTACCACATTTGCACTATTTGTGCTTGTCGGTTACCTGAGTAGTTTTTATATCTTGGCCCTGCACGAAGAAGAGATGAGTTTTTGGGATGCCTTGAAATCCTTCTTTTCTTTGCTGTTCAATAAACAACTCGGGTGGTTGTTGGTTGAAGAGGGAAAAGTTAAAGATATCAAAGGGAAAGGCGTCAAAGGTAAAGGCTTCCCATATAAATGGCTTAACCAGGGAAAAATTACGATAAAAGCGGGCAACGCTATAGTGACGGAAAAAGGAGCAAAAATTACTGGGATTCACGGCCCAGGCGTTGTTATAACATCTTCGGGTGAGTCAATAAGGGAGGTTTTTGATTTAAGACCCCAAAATGTTACGCATGAGCTAAAAGACGTAATTACCCACGACAAAATTCCATTGAAAATTGTACTGGGAGTTGGGTATAGAATTACACCGGCGGCTAACCCTAATCTTCCCAACGTACTTAAAGAGAAAAACCTTGGCGTGTATCCCGTCGAAAAGCAGACATTACAAAGAGCCGCTTTTAATAGTGGAGCCGGTGGTTGGAAAGGTTTCGGAGAAAATGTTGCAGTTGGTCATCTTCGTGATCAGATTATGGCACATCGTTTCGATGATATTTTTGTCATAAGTGACTATGACGACGATATATCAATTCGTGTGGATGAGAGACAGATAAAAAAGATAGAAAATTCTATAAAAAATGCTATCAATAGTTTTGATGATAAAAATTTAGGTGTAATAATTACAAGTGTGGATATTAAAGAAATTCATTTCCCCGAAAAAATAAGAGAAAAGCTAACCACTGAGTTAACGACGTTAGTTGAAGAAAGAATAAAACAAACTCAAGCCAAGTATATTGTTACTGAGGCTAGAGCGAGAGCGCAAGCTAGAATTCTAAGTGGACAGGGAGAAGCCGAAGCAAGAGCAGCCTTTTTCCGTGAAGTATTACAGGAACTGAAAAAAGAAGATGCTTTTGATGATATTGAACTTGTAAACAGTGTTTTAAAGCAAATGAGCAGCACAATGGTTGATATCGAGGAGTTGCGGACTTTTGTTCGATCAACCGGGTATATGGAAAGATCGGTAGGTCATGCTGTTTACAAGCGTCATTTGGGAGAGGGGCAAATGGAAACGAATGGTAACGGCCATACTAATGGTTCTGATATAGAGTTCGTACCCAATTAGTAGTAGGGAGATGAATTATTATGGAGAGTTATTCTGTGCTAAACGATCAACCTACTGTTTATGATCTTCTGGGGTACAGCAAGGTAGCCACAACTCTAGCCAATATTGTGATCAGTGAAAATACGGATACGCCGTTTACAATCGGCATCTTTGGGGAATGGGGATCGGGAAAAACAAGTTTATTAAATATGATCCAAGAAAAGGTCAAGGCTCAAAACTGTTCTACTGTTTGGTTTGATGCCTGGCGATATGATGAAAGGAATGTGATTCAGACAGCTCTCATCCAAACTATTCTAGTACCGTAACTTGATAAAAATACGGAGTGAGAGTATGTTGGACGATTATGATCAAAAAACATATAGTGGACCTCACAGCAGAAGAACGGAAAAAGTTAATAGCCGTCGTCAGCAAAGGACGAAGTAAAGCGCTGGTTATTCGTCGGGCGCACATATTGCTCAAAAGCGATGAAGGTAAAACAGATGATGAAATAGCCGAAATGTTATACATTGACCCGGACACGGTGCAACGGATGCGCAAGAGTTATTGCCAGTTAGGATTAGAAGCGACTTTGGCTGGGAAAGCGTATCCCAAGCCGGAGCCGAAACTCAACGAGAACCAA
>JAGRBY010000378.1 GCA_020433835.1 Anaerolineae bacterium
GGCCGAGGAAAGGTTGTGGTTAGCCTCTTGCAGTTGGCGTTGCAGCGAGCGGATGGTGAGATGGTTTTCAACGCGAGCGATTATTTCATCGATTTGAAAGGGTTTGGTGATGTAATCAACGCCGCCGACATCAAAGGCTTTGACCTTATCCAGAACGGCATCCATCGCGCTGATGAAAATAACGGGGATGTCACACGTTTGCGGGTTGGCCTTGAGCAGGCGGCATACTTCGTACCCGTCGAGGTCGGGCATTCTGATGTCAAGCAGGATCAAATCGGGCGGCTCATTGCGGGCGACCATCAGGGCCATACGACCGCTTGGAACACCGCGCACTTCGTAGCCGCGTTCGGTGAGCAGATTTTGTAAATAACGCAGGTTGGGGAGGGTATCATCGACGATTAAAATGTCCCCATGCTTAACGTCGGGCTGGCTCATGGTGTGTTCCCATATAATGATGGTTAGTCAACAGGGTACACACACATTACCTTATTTTACGCCCATGTCAAATAAACGGTAGCGCAAATGGTAATTGGTAACTGGTAATTAGAGACTGGAGATTGAAGACTTATAGATAAGTCAGATAAACATCGCCCCATGAAAGGCATTACGTTATGCCCTAATGTCTTTATCGGGCATCCAGCAGGCTCTTTAGACGTGGACTCCCGCTAAAAGCATGCGGGAGTGAGGGAGCTGGATTGCACGTCTTTTATCCGTTTTGTCTATTTAGTCTCTAATTACCAGTTACCCGTTACCTTTTCTGAATAATGATGTTCTTACTTAAAGCAATCGATACATTTAATTGAGGTTGGTTCGATGCGCCAGCCGCTGCATCTCGCCCAGGGGATCGAGTTGGTTAACCGCTTGTTGCAGCGAGGCCTCGTGGCCGATGAGCATCAGCAAATCGCCTTGCTTGAGGCGGGTGTCGCCGTGGGGAACAAGCACCTCGCCGCTGCGACGCAAGCCCATGACCAGGGCATCGCCCGGCAGCAGCACGCGTCGCAAAAGCTGGCCGTCCCAACGGGGGCTGTTGAGTTCAACCTCGCGAATTTCGACGCCGTCTTCCTGATCGGCCAGCAGATCGAAGGCAGCCGGGAAGTTGAGCGCTCCATGCAGGGCCAGCACCGTGGCAAGCTGGGGCTGAACAACGTGTGCGCCCAGCGCCGCCAGCTTGTTGGCACAGCGAGGATCACTGGCTTGCGCTACAATGTGGGGGATGTTGAATTTTTTGCGGGCTAACCGGCAAACCGCCAGATTGAGGTCGTCGTAGGTGCTCATGGCGATGAGCGCTCGGGCCGATGCTGCCCCAATTTGGGCCAGTACATCCGGCTTGGTGGGGTCGCCTGTTACCACCGGCAGGTCTTGGCGGCGAATTGAACGTTTGCGGCCCCGATCAAAGCCGATGATAGTCACCGGCTCACCGGCTTTAAGCAAACGCTCGGCCAGCAGCGTCGCCATTTCACCCAAACCGACAATGATGATGCCTCGACGGACTTCGGTCTCAACCGGCGGCAAGACGCGGTTAAAGATGAGCGGGGAAATGGTACAGGTAACAATCGCCACCAGGATGATGGCGGAGTCGATGGCTTGATTGATGATGCCCATATCCAGGGCAATTGCCGCCGCCGCAATAATCAGCGACAGCCGGGCCGAGAGTAAACCGCCGGCAGCGAACGTTTGCCGCCACGAGAACTGGGTTCGATAGAGCAATGCGGCGACAAATTTTACGGCGTAAGCAATGGCCAGCAGCAACGGCACCAACAGCATCGCGTCGGACGAGGTCAGCAGCGAGGGCAGGTCAAATTGAACGCCGACCATAATAAAGAAGATGGGGATGAAGAAGCCGAAGCCGATGGCATCCATCTTCATGCGAAGCTGCGAGCTTTCGCGCTGGGCCAATAGTGATATAACCGCGCCGGCCAAGAACGCGCCCAAAATTACCTCGATGCCCAGCCATTGCGAAAGGGCAATAAAGGCGACCATAAGGGCCATTGCGCCGCGCACCTGGATTTGGGCCGTGGCGTGCGATAGCTCTTCGATGAGACGCGGCAAGCCGGGGATTTTGGCAACAATGCGCCCAACGCGCACCACAAGGGCAAACGTGGCCAGCAGTAGAAACACCAGCAGCACTTCGGGCGTTACCCCTCGGCTCATAATGACAATGTCGATGGTGATGAAAATGAGCGTGCCGAAATCGGCTACCAGCGCCGACATCAACAGTGTTTGGCCGAAACGAGAACGCATCAGGTTGCGCTCTTTGAGAACGGGGACAACGATACCCAGTGAGGTTGTGCTTAAGATGAGGGCGATGATAAACGGCTCTTGCACCAGGCCGAATTGCAGCAAAATTTCAGCAGCCACAAACGCTAGGCCAATCGTAACCAAAAACACAACAAGGCTAAAGGTGAGTGGATTGGCCAACCGACGCTTGCTCGACGCGGTATCGACGCCGTTGGTGATAATCGAGAAGTCAACTTCCAGACCGGAGATAAACATCAAATAGGTAAAGCCGAAGATGGTTAGAAATTCCAGGGCCTGGCTCGGCTCGATGAGGTTCAGCCCGCTTTGGCCGACGATCATCCCGGCGATGATCTCGCCGACGACAATGGGCAACTGCAACTTCTTAAATCGCGCAGCCAACAGCGGCACCGAAGCTGCTAAGGCGGTGATGAGCAGCAAGGACAAGAAGGGAAATTCTTGGTGGGACATAGGCTCTCCTTATTTTAGGCAAGTTGCCGCCCATAGGTCCAGACTGAGGCGTAAGGCAGAGGCAGTAAGATCGACTACTCTCTACGCTTTACTTGGCTTGTGGTTTGTACAGGAACATCGACTTTCAGTATTCTCCGGTCACGACGGTAACTGGGGTTATTTATCTGAGTTCGGTAAGGTGAGATAATCGCTTTCAATTTAGAGATCGATCTCAGGCTGTTGACTTTAGTTTAAAGCAAAAGCTTCGCGGATGCGCCCGACATCTGGGGGGAACATGGATAGGTAAAGTGACCAGTTTTTGACCTGGTTAAGCCGCCAGGCTATAAGAGGGGAGTTTTTTGGGTTTGTCGTAACAGCGTTAGTCCGTCCACTTAGACAGCCCCACGAATGCCATTACGACAAAGGGTACGGGGCTGGTTTTGCTCACGAACCTTCAATCAGCCAGCGCAGCAGCGTCATCCCGCCCGTGCCGAACATAGCACAGGCCAGCAAAACAACCACCAGGCAGCTAACGATATAATGAAACTGGAAGAATTGAATAAAACCGCCCGGCGCGTCATCATCACGGTAGTAAACGTTGGCAGGAGCGCCCAGCGGCCCCACGGCCACGGCGGCATCCCCATTGGTCGGCACCAGAGCCGATAGCGGCGTTAAACCGGGATAGTTGGTGGCCGTACCCTGCGCAATAGAGCGGGTGCGGCGGCTAACGCGCTTCGATTCCATTTCCTCTTTCAGGCGGTTCAAGGCCGGGTGGAACGGCTCGATGGTTTCCAGACGCTGGATGTAGCGCTTGGCCAGATGAAACTTCTCTTTAGCCAGCGCTTTGACGGCCTGCATAAAATAATCTTCGGCGATCTTTTCGTTGATGATGACGTTGCCCATCAACTCATCGCGCAAGCGGCCCACGTGGGCATCGATGGCATCGATTTGCTTTTCGATGCTGCGCGTCGCCCGTTGGTCGGCGTCGTCATCCAACTGGGCTTCAAGTTCGGCCCGATTGGCCATAAGCTGCTGGATGGTGATTTCGTTATATTCTCGTTGCTCTGAGGTTAAGGGTACCATAGTTACATTTACCTTTACGCGTGATAAGCCTGCTCCACACGAAGCGCGAGATCAGACCAGTCATAATTTTGCCGAATAGCTGCCGCCGCCGCTTGTCCAAGCCGGCGCTGTTTAGCGGGGTCGCCCAGCACATCGATCAGCACCGCTGCGAAGGCGGCATCATCTTCGGTGGGAACCAGCACGCCTGAAATACCGGATTCGATGTACTCGCAGTTCTGGCCGACCGCATCGGCTACCACCGGCAATCCGGCCAGCAGCAGATCGATGAGTTTAACCGAGCATTTGGTGCGATTGATCGGCGTATCGTCGTAGGGAAAGATCGCTACGTTGGCCGCCTGAAAGTGAGCGGCTAACTGCTCGACCGGCAACCAGCCGGTAAAGCGAACGAACGCAGCCAGATCGGCCTCAACTAACTGCTGCCGCAGCCGTTCATCTTCACCGTCAAGCCCCTGCCCAACAATGAGCCAACGTGCTGCGGGCATCGACTCCGCCACCCGGCGAACCAGGCTGACAATACGCTCTAAGCGAAACTCCAGAAAGCGCGAGTAGAGCAAGACCGTCGGCGATTCGTCGAGTTGCCACATCATTCGCACCATCTGCGGCGTAAAATCGGCGTTTGGGTTGTTAATCCTTCCTTCAAAGACCGCGCCATTCGGCACGTACACAACAGGGCCGGATTGCGCTTGTCTTGCACTTTCTTCCAAGGCGCGGCTGGCAACCGTCACCGCATCGGCGTGGCGCAGTCCCCATTGCTCCTGCCGGGTGAACAGTTTCTTTTGCCAGCCGGGGTACGGCAGCTTGTCGTTCCAGGCCTGTTCCCAATCATCACTGTCAAGCACCAACCGGCTGTCGATGATACCGCGTCGCCGCAGCCAGCGGCACAGCCAGTGGCTCAACCCGGCGTAAGCCTTCGGTTTGAAAAAATGGATGACGTCTGGCTTCAGCGCCGTAGCGTATCTGACCAGGGTCAGAGTTAATCGCATTTCAAAGATCAACGGCGGGCCGGGCAACAAGGGAACATTGACTACCTGAACCCCACCGTCTGCCCACTGCTGCCCCGTCCGGTCGGGATCGTCCCACGGCGGGATCAATACGGTGACGCGATGCCCCCGCTTGACCAGCGCTCGCGCCAGCGGCAGCGCCCGAACACTCATTGTGCCCTTAGGCTGCAATCCAAATGGCCCTACAAAGACAATGTTCATCGCTTTATTATAAAATGTGATTGTAATGAGGTGAATATTTTCTGGCAAATTGGGGGGCGATTTATCGGATGGGAAGTGGTAATTGGTAATTGGAGATTGGTAACTGGTAACTGGAGATTAGTAATTAGAGATTATGAGATTAAACGGTCAATTAGCAATTACAATTTACTAATCAACCTTTCCCAATATGAACGCTCCGCCAGAAAATCACAAAAGCGACCATCATAATGGCTGCGGAGACGGTGCCAATGGCGGCTAATCCACCCCATAGCCATAACGGCCCGCCGATGAGGGCACCGACCACGCGCCCGATGCCAGCAACGGCAACGTAGGAAGCGACCATCGTGGCGCGTGCCCCCGGCAGAACTTCTGTCAAGAATGAAATGGCGGTGACAAAGGTGAACTCAAACACAACGAAGGCCAGAAATAAACCGACCAGTGCCAGCGTGAGGCTTTGGGCTATGATCGGCAAAAATAAGTAGGCCAGGGCCGATAGAACAATGCCTATGCGAATAGCACGATGCAATCCAATTCGGTCAGAGAGTGAGGCTACCAGTATCTCACCTGAGAGTTCAGCCACACCGATGACCGTGGTAGCCGTGCCTAAAGCCACAATCCCTAACGCAAAGCTTTCTTCCAACCAGGCACCGTAGACAACAAACAGATTATCGTTGGCCATACTGGTGAGAAAACCGAAAACCAGCAATCCGACTGCTGTTCTGCTGCGCGACAACTGCTGCCAGGCTTGTCCAAAACTTATCGCTTTGGCATCGTGTTTGGAACGACGCGACCCGCCGGAGAAAAGGGCACCCAATACGGCAATGCTCACCAGCGCCAGACCGCCCATTACAAAAAACGGCGCACGCCAGCCAAGGCGCTCGATCAGCAATCCCGCCACCGGAATACCGACCAGCGTCGCTCCGGCCCAACTGATTTCGATGAGACCAACCACCAATCCGCGCCGTTCGTACGGTACGCGTTCACCGACGTAGGCTTGCAGCGCCGGATCGAAGATATTCTTACCCAGACCCGCCAAAAACAGAGCGATTAAGATCGTCAGGTAAAAAGGCAGAAAACCACCGGCCAACATGCCGATCGCCATTAGCCCCAAGCCCGATAGCATCATCGTCCGGTAGCCCCAGCGGTCGCTTAATGGGCCGAACAGGGGGCTGAGGATGCCGGTCAATTGGTTCAAGGCAATCAGCGAGGTAATCGATACCAAGGGCACGCCTAACCCACGACTAAGAGCGGGGGCAAAGGGGTAAGCAAAGCGGCGGGAGGTGTTGAGCAGAAGTCGGGCCAGCGCCGCTACGGTCATTTCCAACGCCAGTTTGCGGCTCGATGACTCCGGCACAGGCGTGGTGAGTTGTTCAGTCATAGCTGTTTTTTATCTCGCTGAGGCAAAATAGACTCGGCATTTTAATCCTAAGCCATAGAAATCGCGAATAATGACGAGATTAAGGGGGGAGAGTCTGATGGTGATGGTCAATATGACTGAGTAGGATTCACTATAAATACCAAAATAGGGATAGCAGGAAAATCTATCCTGTATCCCTATTTTGGTATTTCACTCAGGCTGTAATCAGCTAAAGCGTAACCGCCGCAGTAATTGGGCATTAAGCGCCACAATCACCGTACTGAGCGACATAAACACCGCCCCTACCGCCGGTGACAGGAGGAAACCCACCGGGGCTAACACGCCGGCAGCCAGTGGCAGCGCCACCAAGTTGTAGCCGGTCGCCCAAATCAGGTTCTCGATCATTTTGCGGTAGCTGGCCCGGCTCAGCTCGATGATTTTGACCACGTCCAGCGGGTTGCTCTGGACCAGGATGATACCAGCCGACTCGATAGCCACATCTGTGCCGCCGCCGATGGCGATGCCGATGTCGGCCCGGGTCAGAGCCGGAGCGTCATTCACCCCATCGCCGACCATCGCTACGATTTTACCTTGGCTTTGCAGCTCGGCTACTTTTTTGTCCTTATCTTCCGGCAGCACCTCGGCGAAGTAGGTATCGATGCCTAACTCGTCAGCCACGGCTTGAGCGACCGCCTGGCTGTCACCG
>JAGRBY010000379.1 GCA_020433835.1 Anaerolineae bacterium
TAGGGTCAATGATTTTTATCTACCCAAATACGCTGTCCATCCGTGACCAGTTCAATCGTACTGCGTTCATCTGTGCGCAGTACAGTTAGGCCGTGAGCCGCATAGCGTTCCAGTACCTCTGGCGATGGATGCCCAAAACGATTATCTTTACCGACCGAAATAACCACCACTTGCGGATTGACCGCGTCGAGAAACATTTCGGTTGATGAGGTTTTACTGCCATGGTGGGGGCTTTTGAGAACGGTGGCCTGCAAAGGCGCGTCGATCTGCACCAATCTCTGCTCAACCGGCGCTTCGATATCACCAGAGAAAAGGAAGCTAACCTGTCCAAATTGAAGGTGTAGAACGATCGAGTGGTTATTGGGTTCATCGATATGCGCAACCGCCGGGCCAGGGCTGAGAATAGTGGCGGTCACGTTCTGACCCAAATGTAGAGGTGTTCCGGCCTGAGCTACAACCGGGGTTAATTTTACCTTATGGAGTTCGGCCTCCCAGGTGCGGTAGAGCTGACTGGTTCCCTCAACATCAGCCACTAAGGCCCGTTCAACAGTATAGCGATCCAGAAGCGAAACCAGCCCGCCCAGGTGATCGGCATCGGGGTGCGTGTTGATGACCAACTCTAAAGTGCGATCCCAAAACGGCATTTCCTGTCCCAATCGCCAGTTGAGATCGGTGGCCGAAGGGCCGCCGTCGATCAAAATTTGGTCGCCCTCCGGCAATGTGATCAGAATCGCATCGCCCTGGCCCACATCTAAATAGGCAACGTGCAGGTGACCATCAGGCAGCGATAAAACGGCCAGCCAGATCAGCACCACAATCACCGCCAAACCACCGACCCACAGCCGTGTTTGCAGCGATCCAATCTCCGGAAGCCGAAATTGGAGTCGATGTTCATCAGTTTGAGAGGATTGGTTTGCCGACCAGATGCCGGCGGCGATGGCGGCATAAAGCAGCACCAGCAGCCAAAATGGGAGCGCTCCCAAATCGAGCGAGGCGAAGGGCAGCCGCGCTGTCTGCTCAACAATCCAAACCGACCAGGCCAGCGGCAGCCACACCAACCAACTGAGTAGTTGCCCCAGCGACAGCCAAACCATTCCTACCAGCGTGGCGATACCGCCTACAACCATAATCGGCGGCTGAACCGGCAAGATGAGCAGATTGGAAAGCAGCGAAACCAGCGAAAAACGGCCAAAGTGATAAACGATGAGAGGGCCGGTAATGATCTGGGCGGCCAAGGTAACAATCAGCAGTTCGTTGAGCAAGGCCATCAATAAGCCAACGTGCTCGGTTTTAAGACGGTTCTGGAGAAAGCTGAAGGTCAGGTGTTCGAGTGGTGGAACCAAAACAATCAACCCTAATGTGGCGACAAAACTGAGTTGAAAGCCAACGTCCCATAGAATAAGCGGGTTGATAAGCGATAATGCAATCGCGGAAGCAATCAGTGAGTTTATTGCTAAGTTGGGTCGACCGGCCCAGATGGCCACAATATACATTAAACCCATAAACGCTGCTCGTTGCACAGCAGCATCAGCGCCAACTAAAAATGTATAAACAATTACGCCGATGATAGCCAATGGCGGCGCGTATTGTTTGCCAACCAACCGCTGGCCGAGCAGCAAAAAAATGCCCGCAATAAGCGATATATTGCTGCCGGAGATGACAATGATGTGCGATGTGCCGGTCATGTTAAATGCCTCATACAAACCGCGCGGAATTCCGGTTTCGATGCCCAACAGAATCCCATTGAGCAGCGAGGCGTAAGGTTCAGCCATCATCCGATTGATGGTTTGTGAAGCGTGATGCTTAAATGTGAGCAGCGCTGTCCAGAATGGACTCCCCTGGCCTGACTCGATGAGTGTAATTTGGGGGCGGCGCACCATCGAATAGATACCAAAGCGGGCCAAGTAATCGGCGTAGGAGAAATCTTCGAAGATGGGCGGCGTTTCCGGCTTGCCGGTGATGGTTAATCGATCGCCATAAAAGCGTTCGGGATAGCGCGGGGCGCGAATAAGGAGTAATCCTTGACCCTCTTTGACAATACCTTCGGCTTCAATGGTTTCGACTCGTAGTTGAAGATTAATGTGGTAGTCACGCACATCCGGCTCATCGATGACGATGCCGGTTATCTTGAGAGGTGTTGCCGTATCATTGTAAAAAGCAATATGAGACGGATCGAACGTTGGTTGAAAAAAAGTCAACCGAAATGCGCCGGCCGTTAAAGCCAGAGCCAGAATAGCCCCCGCTTTGATGCGTCGATCCCGTTGGTACAGGAACAGAGCCGCGAGAGCAATGACACCGGCTAAAGCCGCTATTGGCCATGGCACATTAAGCCAGCGTGCCAGGGCGATACCTATAATCCAGGCAATTCCAAGTCGTGATAAAAGAGGCACAAGACAAACTCCTGATAGAAAATTTTATCATAGCCTGGAAATGAAGGTCAACATCACCTCAAAAATTTTGTCAAAGTGACAGTCACTTGGACGCCCCAAATCGATCTGTTTTGGCTAATCTAATGTTGATTTATTACCAATAAGTGACAGTCACCTAATTTTTGCGTAAACCCTGTTTGTAACTCAACTGTAACTGAGAAGTAACTGATATGCAACCCCCACATGCTATACTCAGTTCATAAATAAAAATTACTTTTTGTTATATTACTTAGGGAGAATAACGATGAACGCAGTAAATAACTATGTAGATGTCAGCAAAAAATGGTTCGATTTTCAAGTGAAAACGGGTCAAGATTTTGTTGAAGTGTTGAGAAACGTAAATGAATTCAATCCGGCTTTAGTTTGGAATAAATCCGTTGCAGCTTCAGAAGCATCAGTTCAAGAAAGCTTAAATGCTGAAGTAGCCGGCGCACAAATTTTGTTTGATGAAGTTGCCGCTGTTGATAACCTGCCTGCCCCCGCTATCGAATTGGTTAAGCAAATGCAAGGTCTTACCGGTCAATTCACCGACACGCAGCGTGCCTTTGTTGAAAATTGGTTCAACTTGCTCAAGAAAGTCAACTTCAACTAGTTTTCGTGACCTACACCCAAATCCACCGAAAAGTGAATCTCACATCGATTAGACAAAAAAGCTGACCTTAAAATTGAGGCTGGCTTTTTTGTTTGTTAGCGTGCAGCCTTTCGTTGATAGCAAAATGCATACCTTCAATTTTGTATCCACAAATTATTGAAAATTGTGGGTGGATAATCTATAATCTGGATTATGTTAGAGAAGTTGATGAAACGTGGTCCGGGACAAACCGTAGCCTATATTGCCAGGCCAGAGGCAAAGCTTTTGGCCGAAACGATGGTGGCCTTCGCCAATGCCGATGGCGGTACCATTTTGCTTGGCGTTAATGACGAAGGGCAAGTCATCGACTATTTGATGGATGATGATGTCGAGGGCGAATTGGTGCGGGCCATGGTCATGTGCCGCCCGCCGGTAGTAACCGAGTGGGAGCAGCACGAATTTCCAGATGGCGTGGTTGTCGCCTTAAAGGTAGCTCGCAGCCCGGAATTGCATGCGTTGGTCGATGGTCGGGTTTTGATCCGGCAGGGTGGGCAAAATCGGCCGCCCAGTGGCGATGTGATTCGCCATCTGGCCGCGACTAAATCGAGTGGCGATTTTGAAGCCGAGCCGGTTGCCGGGGCCACGCTGGTTGATCTCGATAAGAATTTGCTGGATGAATATCTGCGACTGCGGCAAGAGCGCGGCAGCCGAACACTACGTGGCAATTTACAAGATCACCTGGTTGAAATTGGGGCGATGCTGGAAGACGGCACACCCACGGTAGCTGGAATATTACTCTTTGGGAAATCGCCGCAATCATTTCTGCCGCAGAGTGGCGTTATTTTTGTAAAGTTCTTAGGCAAAGATGCCCGCGGGCGCGATGGTTTGGCCGGTTATGGTCGGCGCGTTGAAATCGATGGGCCGTTGGCGCGGATGATTGAGCGGGCCTGGAATGTTATCCGCGAAGAGATGCGGGTTGAAGCGGTGGTTACCGGGCTGCGCCGCAAGGAGATGGTAGAGTACCCGGCCTTTGCCGTGCGGGAGGCATTGGTGAACTCCATGTGCCACCGCGATTACCGGTTGAGCGGTCGTAGGGTTGAGATTCGGATGTACAGTGATCGGCTGGAAGTGATTAGCCCCGGTGGATTGCCCGGTTACATTACGCTTGATAATATCGTCGAAGAACATTTCTCGCGCAATCCGCGGGTGGTGTCGGGCTTGTTTCAGTGGGGTTACATCGAAGAGTTGGGGTTGGGCATCGACCGTATGATTGAAGAGATGCTGGAAAACGGCCATACCGCCCCCGATTTTGAAGCCAAACCGTACTCCTTTACTGTGCGTCTCCATAACACGCGTGAGCGTGAACCGGCGGCTAAACGCTGGGATACGAATATGAACGAGCGCCAGATGCGGGCTATGAGTTATGTCGAGCAAAACGGCCGCATTACCAATCGCGATTATCGGCAGCTTTGCCCGGATGTGAATCCTGAAACGGTTCGGCTCGATTTGGTCGATTTGGTCGATAAAGGGCTTTTGCTCAAGATTGGGGATAAGAAGGGAACTTACTATATCTTGAAGTAAGGTTGAAAAGAAAAGTGACAAAATGGGTTGTAAAGAATCGAAAAACCCCGGCTCCATATGGAACCGGGGTTTGTTTTTTGGCGTAATCTACGACTCAAGCATTTTCATTTCGTAAATGGGGACATCGATGCGGATATACCGCGCTGCAACCCAGCCGCTGGTGCCATTCGGCAGGCCAACTTTATACCAGCGTCCGCTCACATCGCGACCGTAAACGGTAACCTGCTTACCCTGTCCTAGCCGGTCAACAACCCAGTAATTAAAACCGGGACCACTGCGAACATTGAGACCGGGCACGGTGACGTAGCCGGTATATGAAGCCGGCGGCTCAGGGGTACCCACTTCGGTGATGGGCAGTTGCCAGACAGGGAGGGAACTGTTGATATATTGGGCTGCTACCCAACCTTTTGAATAGTTCGACAGCCGAATTTGCAGCCAGGTGCTGTCTGTATTGCGACCCAGCAACGTTACATACTCGCCTTGCCACAGAGCACTGATAACGGCTTGATTATAGCCGGGGCCGCTGCGCACGTTGAGTCGTGAAACGGTGACGTAGCCACTTGCTTCCGTCGGAATATGAGGCGGGGGAACGGGTGGAACGTTAGCCATCACCGGCAAATTAGCTATAACATCCCAGGGCGCGTTGACATACGCTGTGTAAACCCAGCCAATCTGACCGTTGCCTAATCGAACCCGGAGCCAGGAACTATCGTCGGTTCGGTTCAAAAGATAAATGATTTGTCCGTAATAGACGCTGGCCACTTTATCAAAGCCTGTGCCGGGGCCGGAGCGCACGTTAAGATACTGCGTATTTACTGTAGCGCTTGGCTCATAACGAAAGTGCTCTGCCTCAACTTGTCCATTGTTAACCTCCGGTTCATCGGCGGCTGCCGTATGAACCACACCACTGAGTAGAAGAATACTCAATAGTCCTACCATTAAAAATCGTTTGCTTTTTGACAACATAGAAGTCTCTCCTGATACTATTTTGTTATTAAAGTACAAGTCTTCTTACTGTAGAAGACGATGTTTACCCGCATTTGGTTCCCGCTAAAATGTCTTTTTTGGCGAACCAATCTTGATTTGAGTATACAATTAAAAGCTTAACATTACATCCACTAATTGATGGAACTTTTCGTAGGTCTAGAGACTTAGGACTCAAGTACGGAGTAACAAAACTGGTGACAGTCACTTATTGTTAATAAGCAGCAGTAAATTATCTCAAACAGGTCGATTTAACCTGCCTAAGTGACTATCATTTCGAGGGCATTAGTAGCGGAGAAGGAAAAACCTCTAAATTACAGAGAAGATTCCCATTCTTCTGCCTTTGATAATAAACGGAGTTGACTGCGAACGTGCTGCAAAAATTCGCCGGGGCGTTGGATGGTAATTTGATCGCCGGTAGGCTTGAAATGCCGGATATTGAAAGTGATCAAATGAGAACAGTTGGCTTGGATGGCAGACACTAAAATGGGCAAGCCCTTAGGGTCGGCTTGCCCATCAAAATTATGAAGATCGGTTACTGTGGGATTAGAAACAACTGTGAGACAGCGTTTAGCCAATAGGTGAAACTCGGCCAGGGCATTAGGGAGTTTGTTAGACAGGTTACGTTCGACTTCCGTCATCACTTGGGCTGACGTAAAACAATCCAACAATGTGATTTCGCCCATGAGAAGAATGACGTAGCTTGCCCCCTGCGTTGAAGGAGCGGCCGAACCGGCAAAGATAACGTCGGCATCAAGGAATATCTTAGGCCGATTCATCGCCATCGCTGTAGTTTTCGGTATTATATTGAGCGCGTTGTTCACGTAAGGTTTGCAGCATTTCTTCAACGCTGAAGCCGGCTTCAACGCGAAGCCGCTCTATTTCATGGGCGATCTCCGGCACCATAGGTGTCATCAAGGTGAGAACAAGCACACCATCTAAATCTACAAGATTAAATATGTCACCTGTTTTGATGTTATATTTGGTGCGTAGATCAGCCGGAAGAGTCAGTGTACCGCGCTGTCGAACTTGAACCGTTGTACTCATTAGATTATCCTTCAGAAATTCTGCTGTTACTGATATTCAGTATATCCCCATTATAGCTCTAATTATAAGAAAAATCAAGTGTTTTCCGAGATCCCATTTTTCATCTCTTCCCGGCCAATAATGCCATCGGTCATATGGATAACCCGATCGGCAAAGTCAGCCATACGCGGATCGTGGGTGACATAAATAACGGTTTTACCTTGCTCTTGGTTCAAGTTACGCACCAAAGTCATAACCTCGAAGCCTGTTTTCGAGTCCAGATCACCGGTCATCTCATCGCCAATGAGTATGGGGGGATCGTTAGCCAGGGCGCGAGCGATGGCGACCCGCTGCTGCTGGCCGCCGGAGAGTTCGCTGGGGTAATGATCGATCCGGTCGCCTAAGCCGACTTGCTCCATAAGCTCTTTGGCTGGATCACG
>JAGRBY010000037.1 GCA_020433835.1 Anaerolineae bacterium
TCACAAAAGGATGTATTAAGGTCGCACAGATGCAGCGTCGTCGGCTGCGTTATTTGCTTACGTCGCAGGGCATTGCCGAAAAGACTCGATTAACGGGGGAATTCCTGAAGGCTTCGCTTAAATGGTACCGGATTACGCGTGAGGACTCGAAACGCTATTTAAAGCAAGTAAAACAAGCGGGATACGATACAGTGCGTATTGAAGGTGATGGCGATCTGGCAGAGATCATCTATTTGAGCTGTCTAGAGGCAGGAATTAAGGTGCAGAACGAGGCTGATGATACCTACCCCGTTTTTCGAATTGAGAATTGGCGAATGGTAGTAGCGTGGCCCCCTTCATCGTCAACCAGTAATGTGAACAACTCTTCGAGCACGAAGATATAGCATATACGCTTATGCCTAAATCCGTTCTCTCTAAGAGTGCAGAAGGCTCTATTTATAATATTGCTGCCTCAGGACTTACCATTGTTTTTGGGTTTGTGCGGTCGGTTATACTTATGCGGCTCTTAGGCCCAGAAGAGTTTGGAATAGTCACCCTAGCCTTGTTTTTTACTGTATTTGTAGCGCCCGTTTCTTCACTTGGCATTGATTTAGCCCTCATCCAGCGCCAAAACCCTCCTGCCGAAGCCTTTTCCACCCATTTTATTTTACGCTTGGGATTATCATCAATAGTATTGTTGGTCGGCATATTACTCTCGCCCCTTTTACGTTGGATATATGCCGATCAAGTTATGGTTGTTAATATTTTCTTGGTCTTGTTAGCGATTAATCTTTTGACTGCTTTTTTCTCTACGCATAGCGTAATTTTAAGGCGCAATATGAATTTCAAGGCCATGGCCAGTTTAAACCTATTGTCTAGTTTGGCCATGACAATTACCGCCCCGGTGCTCGCTTATTTGGGAGCTGGTGTTTGGAGCTTGGTGGCGGAGCAGGCTGTTGGACCTGTTGTAAGAGGTGTGGGATTATGGGGAGTCTTAAAGTTGTGGCAGCCTTCTTGGCGCTTCGATTGGCGTGAAGCAAAATCTTCTTTGGGGTTTGGTAAGGACGTATTCTCTGCCCAGGTTTCTGGAATATTGTTAGATCGGTTTGATGATTTCTGGATTGGAACAGCTTTGGGATCAGTCATGCTGGGATATTATTCTCGTGCTTACGAAATTGCTCAATACCCTCAACGTATATTGGCTACCCCTGTTACAAATGTTTTTTATTCAACCTATACGGCAGTACAGGAAAATAAAGAAGATTTATCAAAAGCTTTTTTCCGCTCTAGCAGCTTTTTGATTCGCGTCGGCTTCTTGATGACAGCCATCCTGATGTCGACGGCCTCGGAAATCACGGTGGTGTTGTTTGGTGAAACCTGGCTGCCAATTGTGCCGGTGTTTCGACTTATGTTAATTTACATCGTATTTGATCCCCTTTATAATAATCTTAGTTACTTAATTATTGCTGTGGGGCGACCGAATTGGTTAAGTCAGGTGCGAATAATCCAGCTTGTACTCTTTGTTATTTCTGTCATTGGCTTTGCCTTTGGGTGGGGGATAAATGGGGTGGCGATGGCTGCCAACTTAATGATGATGACTGGGACGATTATTCTTATTATTTACAGCAAAAACTTTGTGGATTTCTCAATACGTCAGATGTTTTTGTGGCCATCAATCGCATTAGTAACAGCCATATTTATAAGCTACTTGTCTGTTGTTAACCTTCAATGGGCACATGTTTGGTGGGCATTGGTCGTTAAAACCAGTACAACTTTGGTCGCTTATGGCGTAATTTTGTATTGTGCAGAGCGTAAAGTTATTCATGAGTATGGAAATCAGTTTTTAAAGCCTATGTGGGGTAGTTTACGGGCACGAGTTTTTTAACTTCCTATATGCCAAATCTTGAGTAGCTAAGCCTGGCGGGATTGTAGGGATTATGAGTTACGCAATTGAAAAGGTGACAGTCACTTCGATACAATAAATCGAGCTATATGGGCCAAACGGACGCTCAATTTCAATGAATAAGTGACTGTCACCTTGCTAGATACACACAACTGCGTAAGTTCTATGGATTACAGGAAAAAGTAGCAATAGATTTGAATTATGACCAAAGCACAAAGTTCTATCCCTGCTGGAGATCATTTCGCTGAAAAAATTAAGGGTAGGATGCGCATCCTTGTTGTGGCTCCAGGATTCCTACCTAGTATTGGCGGGGCCGAGATAGGTATTCACGAAATTTATCGTCGGCTTGGTCAACGGCACGATGTATATATTCTTACACCCGATCTTGGCCCACGACAGCCAGCAGAAGGGTTTGATAATTCCGGCTATACCATTTTGTACTACAAAGATTTTCTTGATTTAAAAAAAATTCGGGGAAAGATGATAATGCAGGGGATCATTCCTCCCTTTTCTATAGGAACTGTGGTAGCTATCCATAAGCAGATTGCTGCCTTGCAACCCGATGTAGTAAATACCCATTTTGCGGCCTCTACAGGATTAGCTGCCGTATGGGCCCAAAAAATAGGTAGAGTGCCTACGGTGCTCTCTCTTATAGGACGAGATGCCGTCCCCGGCCCTTTAGTACCCCGACTTTGGCCCTGGTATTCGCGCTTAGTTGCTAAAAACGTACAGCATACCATTTTCATTACGCATTTCTGCCGATCGTACCGTTTGCATGATAACTTTTCCTGGTCAGTTATTCCTTATGGAGCAGATATTCAAGCAATTCAGCCTCAGGCCGATGGAACAAAATTGCGCTCGACTTTGGGGCTTCCCCCTAACGTTTCCGTACTTTTTAGCCTACAACGATTGCACCCTATCAAACGCGTGGATATCTTGATCGAGTGCGTCAAATGTCTCGTTGACCGTGGTGTCGATGATTTTGTTTTGTTGTTGGGGGGTAAAGGTTCTGAAGCGGCAAAACTGAACGCGTTAGTCGAAAAATTAGGTATTCAAGCTTATGTGAGTTTTTTAGGATATGTCTCGGAAGACCAAGTAAGTGACTATTTTGCTTTGGCCGATATTTTTGTCTTCTCATCTGTATTTGAAACGTTCGGTATTGTGTTGGTTCAAGCTATGGCCGCCGGTATACCTATTGTCGCTGTAGATAATTCGGCAATTCCTGAAGTGGTCGAAGATCAGGTGACCGGCCTACTTTCCCCTTCGTTAGATCCTAACCTATTAGCAGATCGGGTGCAGCAGTTGTTGGAAAATCGTGCGCTGAGGGTTGAGATGGGGCAACGTGCTAGAGAAAATGCTGAAAAATTGTATGATTGGGATAAAATTGCTCTGCAATATGAACAAACCTTGACTGAAGTTGTAGTTCAGTCGGAAAATGTGCAAGCAAGGTAAAGGTAAAATCAAACCCGAAAAAGAGTTGTCAAAGAGGTTGTTGTTGAATTCAAATACACAAACGGAGGCTTTACAACAAGCCCGTTTAAAGAGTTGGGGAAAAATTAATCTCTATCGATTACGTGCCGTTGAACGCTATGCCGGGCAATCAGTTTTGGATATTGGCTGTTCAACTGGTGATTATGTTACCTATCTAAACGTCAATGGGCGAACGGCCTTTGGCTTGGATGTACTAGCCGATGGAATCTGGGTGAGTAATCAGTTTCCCCGATTTGTGGAAGGCTCAGCCTCAAAGTTGCCTTTTGCCCCTAATACTTTCGATACGGTGTTGGCTTTTGAGGTGCTTGAACATATTCCGGAGCCGCTTGAGACATTAAAGGCAATTCATCAGGTCTGCAAAAGAAATATTATTATATCGGTACCAGATTGTGAGATGTCGGATGATATGCTTCGGGCCGGATTGCTTTATGCCCATTGGCGTGATCGTACCCATTGTAATTTCTTTACGCAGCAATCATTAGAAGAAATATTGCGAGCCGGCGGTTTTCGTGTCGAAAAAATGACCTATATTAATCCCATACTACCCGATTTTCTCGTTCTGCGGAGCTTTAATGTCCCTTTTGGACCGGCATATTTTGCCGCCCGCGTACTTCGCCGTATCCCCTTTAGAAAGCAGTATCGCATGACATTGCTGGCGGTAGCGAATAAAGTTTGATATGAAACTGTTACTTCTGTCGACAGAGTTTCCCCCTGGCCCAGGCGGAATAGGTACTCTGGCTTATCAAATAGCTTTTTATTTGGCAAAAGACAATTGGCAAATCACGGTGGCTACCCCTCAAGATCACGTTCGTCTGCCCGAAATCGAACAATTCAATGTCCGCCAGCCGTTTCGTATCGTTCGCCTGCCCCATGTCGGGCCAATGCTCATGGAAGGTTTGTATCGTTTAATTAAGGTTACGAAGCTTATCAACCGGCATCGCCCGGATATTATTTTGGCTATCGGTAAGCAGGCGTTATACCTGGGGGGCATGATTAATTTAATAACAACGATTCCACTCGTTGTCATTGGCAGTGGGTCTGAGTTTATAAAAAGGAACCCCCTTGACTCGGCTTTGATCCGGTGGACGTTTGGCCGGGCACGGGCCTCTGTGGCTATTAGCCGCTATACGTCCCATTTAATGGCCTCAATGGGTATCGATGTCTCACAGACTACGGTTATATACCCCGGTGCAGATGATGCTGTGTATAAAACGGGGTTATCAACAGAGAAATTACAAACTCAATTAGGGCTAGATAGAGCAAAGATCATATTAACGGTGGGCCACGTTTCGCATCGGAAAGCGCAAGATGTGGTCATCAAAGCTTTACCCATGCTATTAGAGCATCACCCCAATCTTCACTATGTAATAGCCGGATTGCCGACCCAACGCGATCAGTTAGAAGCGCTGGCTGCTGCTCTGGGAGTGCAAGATCACGTCACATTTTTGGGAAAGGTAGCCCAAGAAGAACTCCCTTACCTCTACACCTTAGCTGATGTTTTTGTTTTGGTCAGCCGCAGTACAGGCGATCAAGTTGAGGGCTATGGTATTGTTGCCGTTGAGGCAGCGCTGTGTGGTACTCCGGCTGTTGTTTCGAGCGGCTGCGGGCTTGAGGAAGCGGTAATCGAAGGCGAAACGGCCTTTGTCGTTGCCCCTGATGATCCTACCGCCACCGCAGATGCTGTTAGTAAATTGTTGACTGATGATGGATTACATGAGCGCATGGCCGTAAGAGCACAGCATTACGCTTACAATAATGCTACCTGGTCAAAACGCATTAAAGAATACGATATTCTTCTAAGGCAGCTCTTATCGAAAATTGAAAAATGCGTCTCTTAGTAATTGGACACACCGCTCATTATCGTCATCAAGGGCAAATTGTGGGCTGGGGACCTACGGTAAAAGAGATCGATTGGCTGGCCCGCGCCTTCGACAGTGTAACCCATCTAGCTTGTTTTCATCCGGGGCCAGCTCCTGACAGTGCGCTTCCCTATGCAGCGAAAAATGTTCAATTTGATTTTGTGCCACCGGCCGGTGGTCTTACGCTCGCCGAAAAATTGCGCGCATTTTCTTGCGCTCCAATCTATATGAGAAAAATCATGAAGAATTTGGCTAAAGCCGATGTTGTCCAGATCCGCAGCCCGGGCATTTTAGCTATGTACGCGATGGTTCTGCTAAGATATACCGATGCTCAAAAGCAGCGATGGGTCAAATATGCCGGTAATTGGATGCAAACGGGCAAGAGACCTACTTCATACATATTTCAGCGTTGGTGGTTGGCAAATGGATATTGCTACAGCCCTGTCACCGTTAACGGTCAGTGGCCTGATCAACCGGGCTTCATCTTCCCTTTTTTTAACCCGTCGATGACCGTTGAGGAGATCCAAACATCTAGAGCTTTAGCCATCAATAAACAGATAGCGACCCCCATACGGCTTTTGTTTGTCGGCCGCACTGAAACAGCAAAAGGGGTAGGGCGCTCTATTCAGATTGTGCAGGGTTTAAGGCAGCGTGGTCAAGATGTTTTGCTTGATATCGTCGGTGATGGCCCTGAACGGTCAAAATTTGAACGGATGGCAGAAACATTGGGTTTAGGTAATCACGTAAAATTTCGAGGGTGGATACCGCATCATAAAGTCCACGATTTTATGACTCAAGCCCATATTCTTTTATTACCCTCAAATAGCAGCGAAGGGTGGCCCAAAGTGTTAAGCGAGGCTATGTTACACGGTACTGTTCCCGTTGCCAGTGATGTTTCGGCAATTCCGCAAATTCTCGCCCAAACAAAAGCCGGTGTTACGCATGAAGCCCATAACATCGATGCGTTTGTTGATACAATTACCGGGATGATTCAAAACCCCGATCTTTGGAAGAGAATGAGCATGTCTGGCATGAATGCCGCTCCTTCCTTTACCTATGAGCATTATTTGTTGGCCTTAGATGCTATGTTTACAACGCTGTATGGCTCCTCTCCTCTTGACCAGACAACGGTTAAACAGATGCAAAAAAGTTTAGGCTCATTGGGGCCGGTTGGGGTATAACTTAGCGTATGGAAAACATTCCAATCGTTCACTTAATCACCGAACTCTCCACCGGCGGAGCGCAAATGGCACTGTTTCGCCTGCTGCAGCAGATAAATCGCCGTCAATTTACACCCGTAGTCGCCTGTCTGTACAATGGTGACGGAGCTGTAGCCCAACAAATTCGCGGTTTGGATATCCCTGTCATCGATCTGGGCATGAAAACCAAATTGCATTGGGGAGCATTTTGGCGATTGTACCTCCTGCTGCGCCGAACCCGGCCAACCATTCTCCATACTTGGCTGTTTCACGCTAACCTACCCGGCCGTCTGGTGGGGCGATTAGCCGGTGTTCCGACTATCATCTGCTCAGAACGAACCATGGCGATGGAGAGCGAATGGCGCTACCGCCTCAACCGTTGGACAATTGGCTTGGTTGATCATGTGGTGGCGGTTTCAGCCAATGTACGCGATTTCAGTATCGCGCATATCGGCTTGCCTGCCGAAAAAGTAACGGTCATTTACAACGGCTTGCCTGACACTACCGCATCCGTTGCTTCGCGTCAGCAGGCTCGGCAGGAACTTGATCTCCCGGCAGATGCATGCGTGATCGGTGCCGTTAGTCGATTAGATCCGGTTAAAGGCATCGATATTTTACTTCAAGCGATGGTTTCTATCGAAGATGCCATGTTGGTTGTGGTGGGCGATGGGCCGCAACGTGCCTATCTTCAAAAAGTGGTGGCCGATTTAGGCCTGACTACGCGGGTGCGTTGGGTAGGGTATCGCGCCGATGTAAGAGCCTTACTCCCGGCTTTTGATATTTTTGTACAACCTTCTCTGCATGAGGGCTTGCCCAACACGGTCTTGGAAGCGATGGCAGCCCGGCTGCCGGTTGTAGCCACGGCGGTTGGCGGCACACCCGAACTGGTCGAACAGGGTACAACAGGCTTGCTTGTTCCTTCGCAAGATGTGGCAATCTTATCCGAAGCTATTAATGCCCTAAAGAATAACCCTGAACTGTGTTGGCAAATGGGGCAGGTGGGCTTTGATCGCGTTCATCGGTATTTTACGGTCGAGCAAATGGTCTATCATTACGAAATGTTGTACCATCAACTTGTCTCACAAAAATCTGGAGTACGGGCATGACCACCTATCTTGTAACCGGTGGAGCTGGCTTCATCGGTTCTAATATCGTGGCAGAACTGCTGCGTCGCAATGAAACGGTTCGCGTTCTTGATAACTTTAGTACCGGGCGTTCAATCAACCTGGTGAATGTGCTGACCGACATCGAGTTAATTGAAGGCGACTTGCGCGATCTGGATACCTGTCATCGGGCGGTGGCAGGTGTAGACTACGTGCTGCATCAAGCTGCTATTCCCTCGGTGCCGCGCAGCGTTGATAACCCTTTGGCAACCAATGATGTGGCAGTCAAAGGAACGCTGAATATGCTCCTTGCCGCCCGCGATGCCGGCGTGAAGCGGTTTGTTTACGCCTCATCTTCATCGGTGTATGGCGATTCGCCGCAACTGCCCAAACAAGAAACGATGGCTTTAAAGCCAAAATCTCCCTATGCCGTGGCTAAACTGTCGGGCGAATATTACACCCGAATTTTTGCCGAGGTATACGGCCTGGAAACGGTGTGCTTGCGCTATTTCAACGTCTTCGGCCCGCGCCAGGATCCGGCGTCACCCTATTCGGCCGTCATTCCTCTCTTTATCAAATCGCTCCTCGCCGGTCGCTCGCCCACCATTTATGGCGATGGGCGGCAATCGCGCGATTTCACTTTTGTAAGTAACAATGTTGAAGCCAATTTGTTGGCTACCACGGCTCCCAATGTATCAGGCCAGGTTTTTAACATCGCGTGCGGCAATCGGTTCTCCTTACTTGATTTAGTAAACGGGCTTAACGAAATCATCGGAACCACTATCGAACCCACTTTTAATACAGCCCGCTCAGCTGATGTAAAACATTCACTGGCCGATATTCGTCTGGCGCAAAAGTACCTGGGCTACCACGTTAAAGTCGACTTCAAAGAAGGCTTAACCCAAACCGTAGCCTGGTATAAAGAACATCATGACTAATTCTTACGTGTTAACCGAGTCTTGGCACAAGTTCAAAGCTTTCGTGGTGGCCGCGTTTCCTCTTCTCCGACCGCGCCCGAAACAGCTAAACGAAGCGAATGCGCATCATCCTGTTAGGGTGCTTCATATTATCACCCGCCTGATTATTGGCGGCGCTCAGGAAACCGCGATGCTCATCGCCGATTATATCGATGACACGGCCTGGAAAGTTGATGTGATTTCCGGCCCTCAAACCGGCCCGGAGGGCAGCCTGATTGAAGAAGTGCGCCGACGGGAGGTGTCTCTCATAATTGAGCCAAGCCTTGTCCGCGAAGTTAATCCATTCAAAGACATTATGGCTCTGGTACGACTAACCCGTTATATCAAACAAGAACACTATACCATTGTTCACACCCACAGCTCAAAGGCCGGTATTTTGGGGCGATGGGCAGCCTGGCTGGCCGGAGCGCCTCTTATTGTTCACACGGTGCATGGGTGGGCGCATCACGAGCAGCAGCATCCGCTGGTGCGTGGCATCTACATTTTGCTGGAAAAACTGACATTGCCGATTACATCACAGCTTATTGTTGTTTCGCCGCGGAACATCGAAAAAGGATTGAATGATAAGATTGGCCGGCCTGAAAACTACACTGTGATTCGCAGCGGCATCGAACTCGATCGCTTTGGTCATCCCCAGGTACCGCCGATGCAAATGCGTGCGGCTTTGAGCATTCCAAACGATGCGCCGGTAGTCGGCACGGTGACACGCCTCTCGGCTCAAAAAGCACCGCTCGATTTTGTGCAAGCAGCAGCTCTGATTAGGCAAGAGGTTCCGGATGCCTGGTTTGTGATGGTTGGCGATGGCCCGCTGCGCTCTGAGGTTGAAATGTTGGCTCAAAAATTAAATCTGACCGACCGCTTGGTTTTGACCGGACTGCGGCGCGATGTTCCTGAACTTATGGCTACTTTTGATCTATTCGAGCTATCTTCGTTGTGGGAAGGCTTGCCGCGTGTCTTGCCGCAGGCCATGGCTACCGGCTTACCCATCGTTGCTACAGCTGTTGATGGTAATGCCGAAGCCGTTTTAGACGGTGTTAATGGCCGGCTTGTGCCTGCGGGACAGCCCCCGCTTTTAGCCCAAACCGTTGTTGAACTTTTACGCAACCCAAGCGTGATGACCGCCATGGGACGGGCCGGTCAAGAGATGGTTAACGAATTTGGAGCGCAGAGGATGGTTGAGCAGTTGGCTGAACTCTACAAAAAATTGCTACAAAAAAATTTCGGCTAACTTTTACCAGCTTTACTGAACGAGTGAAAACCGTGACTAATGCTACCCAGATTTTCTATGATCAACTCGAGGCAGAGGTGTTGGAGGCCGGCAAACATTTAGGGCCAACGCACTCCGCTTACCTAAAACAATATTATTCAAAGTTGTTGAAGAGCAGCCTAAGACCATTTTATCGCTATAATTGGGTGCGTCGAACAGAACCTATGCGCCAATTGATTTTGAGTCTACCGCGTCGTAATACACCTTGGCGTATTCTTGATGCCGGCTGTGGTTTGGGAACCGAGTCTATTTTTTGGAGTACATTGCGGGATGATGTAGAAGTTGTGGGGGTGGATGTTTCAACAGAACGCTTAGAAACGGCTCAAGCTCGGCTCGAAACCTATCAGAAACAGCGAGGAAAAACCTTAAACGTTCGTTTTATTGAGGAAAATATTTTTAAGATCTTAGACATGCAACAGTTTGATCTGGTCTGGACGATGGAAGCCATTTCACACATCGATCCGGCTGAAAGGTTTATGCAGCACGTCTTTGAAAATTTTAATCCGCACGGCCACCTTGTGATTTCAGATAGCCATATTCTTAATCCGGCAATGGCCTGGCGTATTGTTAAAATGCGCCGACGCGGTGTAGTTGAACACACCCAAAAAACAACAAACGCCGGCGAGATAATTCTCTACGCCCAGGAAAGGCTTTTTAGCGTCACGCATCTCGTTACCCTCTTAAAAGATGTGGGGTTTTCCTCAGTAGAGTCGCAATTGAGCATCTTTTTTCCGGCCCATATGGCTTTATATAAAAATATCTTTCCGCTTTGCAAGCAACTCGACCGCTTACTGGATCGATTTCCCGGTATTAGAAATCTGGGAGGCATTTACACGGTAACAGCCGGCAAATGACTCTTGCCTTTGCCGGGTCATCACGGTAAGATTAAGGTGTTGTGACCGATATATTTTCATGTTTCACCCAAGGTAAATCTTATGCAAACGAAACTTTCAATCTTCTGCAGTAAAATTGTCGAAGCCGGCTGGTTGGCCGCAATTGTGACGGTTCCGCTTTTTTTTAATATTTACTCGGCCCGAACATTTGAACCGGATAAGATTACAATGCTGCGAGCTATTGTCAGCGTTATGATTTTAGCCTGGCTGGTGATGGTCGTAGAACAAGGTTTTGGCACAACAGAAGATGACTCGACTTCTTTTTCTGATCGATTTTTAGCTTGGCTGAAACTACCGCTAGTTTTACCGACCCTAGTGTTGGTCATTATTTATATCATTAGCACCATTTTATCTATCTCGCCGCAGGTCAGTTTGTGGGGATCGTATCAGCGTTTGCAGGGCACCTATTCGATGTTGTCTTACATTGTTGTTTTTGCCCTTATGGCCGGGCAGATTCGCACCCAAGAGCAAGTTGATCGGCTGGTTAATTTGGTAATCATCACCAGCGTGCCGATTGGTCTCTACGGGATTATTCAACGCTATGGTCTCGATCCGCTGCCGTGGGCCGGTGACGTTACCCGGCGGGTGGCGGCTAATATGGGGAACGCCATCTTTGTAGCTTCTTATTTAATTATGACTGTCCCGCTGACAATCACCCGTCTTATCCGCTCGATGATCGCGATCATCAAAGATGAGGAAACTTCGTGGGGCCATACAATATTGGCGGCAGTTTATATTTTTGCGCTGGCCATCCAGATTATTACTATTCTTTTCAGCCAAAGCCGTGGTCCCATGTTAGGGATAATGGGGGCCTCGTTTGTAATGGGCTTACTGCTCCTGTTAATTCCGCGGCAGTATGCCGCCGATACTGGTCGTTTGTCACTTAAAGAGATAGCTCTGGCAATTGGGTTTATTCTTCCATTAGGTGTGGCAAGTGGTTTGACCGCCGGTTTGGGATACGCTATTAGCCTGGGGTTGCAGCGGCTTCTTATGGCGTTCAATTACCAAATTGAGGGGATTTCTTTGGCCGGGGTAGCTTTGGGCGCTTTACTGGGATTTTTTGGTAGCTACACCTATATGATATCGACCCAAAAAGGATGGCGCTGGCTTTGGTTGAACTGGTTAAGTATCAGTGTCTTGGCTATCAGCTTTGTCTTGGCTTTGAATATTCGAGGTACTACATTTGATCCTTTTCTCGAACCTATTCGAGAACTGCCTTATTTTAGTCGATTAGCCCAAGTAACCGAAACATCAAGCACCGGCCGCGTTCGTATTTTAATCTGGGAGGCTGCCTTGGAGTTGGTAAAACCCCACCAGCCGCTCGGTATTGATGATGATGCGTTTGCTCAAAAAGACTCAGTTAATTCTCTCCGTCCTCTCATCGGCTATGGCCCTGAGTCGATGTTTAACGCCTTTGCCTTCGTCTATCCTCCCGAATTGGCGCACGTAGAGGTCCGTGGTAGTTCAGCCGACCGCTCCCACAACGAAACGATGGATAGTTTGGTCATCACCGGGATTTTAGGCTTTCTTGCTTTCTATTTTATGATAATTTCCTTACTCTATTATGCCGTCCGCTGGCTCGGCTGGATTCCTAACAAAGCCGCCCAGTATCGATTAATAGCTTTCTTGATCGTTGGTGGTATCATTGGCGCGGTTATTCCTTATATTATTGAAGGCCAGTTTACCTTCATGCCGTTGGGGTTACCCTTTGGCGTGATAACCGGTTTGATCATCTATTTGGCCTGGCAGGGAATTGTTATGCACGGCTTCGCTGGCAGCCAATTGTCGACGTATAATTTGTTGACAATCGCGTTGTTAGGAGCGATCATCGGCCACTTTATCGAAGTTCACTTTGTTTTCTCCATCGCGGCAACCTATATCTATTTTTGGGCGTACGCCGGCTTACTCTTAGCCATTGGTCGAATAGAATCCGTCGAGTCCACCGCCGATAACGATCTGGTCGTTGCCGCCGAGGCAGAAGTAGTTGAAACGGTTTCGGAGCCGGTCAGTAAATCAAAACGCTCCCGCAAAGGGCGCACCCGCCGCCGCAAAACGGCTACCGCCTCTACCAGTGACGCCTCCCCATCCTTCTCAACGCGTCCCGAAAGCTGGAAAATGTGGGTAGGCAGCCAGGGGCTGGCGATGGCCATCATTTTAATCATTCTGGCTTTCGATTTCATCACGCCCCAATTTGAGTTTTCACTCAGCAATGAAAAAAGTGCCAGTTTATTCTGGATGGTTATCATCACCTGGCTTGTCGGTTTTGCGATTGTGTTGGCCGGTCTAGCCACCCGCAGCGACACATTGCGAAGTCAGTTAAATTGGGTTTGGGCCGTAGTACTGTACTCCGCCACGTCACTCTTGTACTTTTTGATATATACCATCATTCATGGCTGGCAATTTGGTCGACGCGTAACCGTCAATTCCATCGAAGATGTGCTCAGAGCCTCTGGTATTTTAGCCAACGGTCTGGTCGTTTTCTATGTTTTTCTGTTTTTGCTGATGGGTGTCATTGCCGTATTCCTGATGTGGGGCCGAACCCGGGGATTACCTTCCTGGCGCAGCGAAAATTGGTGGCTCTACCCCCCTCTGGTTTTAGCCATGCTCACCGTCATCTGGTTCAAAAATATCGATGTAGTCAGAGCCGATATTTTTCTCAAAGAAGGCGAGCGCTATCGCAGCAATCGTCAGTGGAGTGAAGCTATCGCACTTCACGAAAAAGCCATCTCTTTAGATAGTGATGAAGATTTCTACTATCTCATGCTGGCGCTCGATTACCAACTTATGGCCCAAGATAGCCGGCTTGATGCCGATCAGCGCAACCTGGCCTGGGGAAGTGGTGAGAACACCGCTTTAACAGCCCGCGAAATTAACCCTTACAACCCCGATAATACCGGCAATATGGGCCGCTATTACTTCACCCTCGCCCAAATTTCTGCCGATAAGCAGCGTAGAGATAACTATTTTAATGATGCAATAAGCTATTTTGAAAAATCTACGGAATTAGCGCCCTCAAATGTTATTTATCACAACCTGTGGGCCCAGACCTATTACATTTTAGCCTCTGAAAACAACGATGCGAAAAGTTATGATGCCGCCATCGATCGCTTACAGACATCCATTTCCATCGATCCCAATTATTCGCCCACTTGGCTGCTAATGGGCGATACGTATGCTGCCATGGGCGATGTTGATCAGGCCCTTCATGCCCATAGTCAAGCGCTAAAATACAACTCACGGGGGAGTGGTGACGGCTTCGCCGGTTTTGCCGATCAATTTTTTGATCAACGCCTCAACTTCTACATCTCTGCCGGACGAGGCTCTGATATTATCGCCGCCCTCCAGCAAGTGGCTCTGGAGCGATTGGACGATCCGGATGTCTACTGGGCTATCGGGCATGCTTATAATAAAAATGACAACAGTGAGAAGGCTATCGAATATTTTGAACGGGCTTTAGCGTTAGGCGATACATCGGCAGATACCTTGCGAGAACTGGCCAACATCTATCTGGGGCAAAGTGCCTTTGAGCAGGCTTCACCACTTTATGAACAACTTATTCAAATAAACCCCGGCGACGTCGAGGCCCACAGCGCTCTGGCATTTATGTATGCTCAACAAGGACAGCTTGATAAAGCCATTGAGCATAATCAAATGGTTCTACAACAAATGCCTAACGATTACGACAGCCTGAAAAACCTGGCTATTCTTTACAAACAGCAAGGCCAATTGCAACAAGCCTTTGATGTCGCTCAACAAGCGCAAGCCGCAGCCCCTGAAAATGAACAGCCAAGCTGGGAACAATTCATCGCCGACCTGGAAAGCCAAATAGCTGAAAGCAGCTAATCTGAGGAATCAAAAACATATGCATCAGCAGATACTTACCAAAATTCAAGAGAAAACAGCAACAGTAGGAGTTATCGGCCTGGGCTATGTTGGCTTGCCCTTGGCCGTGGGCATGGCAAAATGTGGCTACAACGTTGTCGGCATCGATGCCAGCCCTGAAAAAGTTGATATTCTAAACGGGGGCGTTAGCTACATCCCCGATGTTACTACTGACGATGTCAAAACTTTGGTTGGTGATAAACTCTTGTGGGCCACCACCAATTATGAAGCACTCACACAAGTCAACGTCATTTTTATCTGTGTCCCCACCCCCTTCGACTCAATGAAATCACCTGATTTGATGTACGTCCGGCAGGCTGCCGCCGGCATTACCCCCTATCTTACCGCCGGACAACTTGTGGTTTTGCAAAGCACCACCTACCCCGGCACAACCGAAGAAGTTGTCAAGCCGCTTCTGGAAGAGTCGGGTCTGGTGGCCGGACAGGATTTCTTTCTGGCCTTTTCCCCCGAGCGCATCGATCCCGGTCGCACCGACTTTACCGTCGAGAACACGCCCAAGGTCGTCGGTGGTCTAACGCCCGAGTCGGCTGAGCTGGCCGGGGCGCTGCTGGCCCATCTTACACCTGAGATTCACGTCGTCTCATCGCCCCGGGCCGCCGAGTTAACCAAGCTGCTGGAAAATATCTTTCGCAGCGTCAACATCGCCTTGGTCAACGAACTGGCCGTCTTATCCGAACGGATGGGCATTGACTTTTGGGAAGTGATCGAAGCCGCCAAAACCAAACCGTTTGGTTTTATGCCCTTTTACCCCAGCGCCGGCGTTGGCGGTCACTGTATTCCGGTCGATCCCTACTATCTCTCCTGGAAAGCCAGAGAGTACGATTTTTACACGCGCTTTATCGAACTAGCCGCCGAAGTCAACGGCGATATGCCTTACCACACTGTTAACCTGGTTCGGCGAGGTCTTAATCGTCACGGTAAAAATCTGCATGGTGCCAACGTTTTGGTTCTCGGTGTCGCTTTCAAACCCAACATCGACGACGCCCGCAACTCGCCCGCCGAGCGCGTTATCGAACTGCTGATCAAAGACAAAGCGAACGTCTCCTACCACGATCCTTTTGTGCCCCATTTTCGCGTGGGTGGCGACGTTGTCTGTCGCGAGATCGTTACTTTTAAAAGCGTTGCGTTGACCGCCGAATATCTGGCCGGCATCGATGGGGTTGTCATCGTCACCGGCCATAAAAACATCGACTATCAATGGGTTGTTGAAAACAGCCCCTTGGTTATCGATACCGTCAACTGCACCCGTGAAGTTGCCCCGGCACTGCACTCGAAAGTGGTCAGGCTGGGAACTCCGGATTTTCAATAAGTAACAACCTCAGGCCTTGAGTCTTTATCGACTTAAGGCCCGAGATTGTTTTAGCTAATGAATGCGATTGTTATGAACCCTGGTTTACGCATTGGCCTGTGTGTAACGTGCCAACACATCAAAATCATCAAAAGTTCCCGAGGCAGTACATTTATCATGTGCAACCTCGCCAAAACCGATCCGCGTTTTAGAAAATACCCACCTCTCCCCGTCATCGCCTGCCCCGGCTACGAAGCGCAACCCCCAACGGGTTAACCTTAGCCAATCATATCTAAATTTTCATTTTATTTTTAATGTCCATTGTGTATAATACCGTTTGACCTTATAGACCATGGCACAAACACTATTGCGCAAAAGAATAATACTTTTACTTTTTACAATAACCCTGCTTTCTCTGTTGTTGGTCAGTCCCACCTTTGCTCAAGAACCGCTCGATGATCTTTTTACCATCGATTGGGAAGAATTGAAGACCGACAACTTTATCATCGTCTATGCCGACAGCGTGACCGGAGTGCCTGACTGCGTCTGCGGTGTTGATGAGGCCGAATTCTATGCTGGCTTTATCGATGATGTATACGACGAGTTGGTTAATATCTTCGGCACCGAACTGGAAACACCCATCAACTTACGCCTATTCCCCACCGAACAAAGTTACTACGAAGTCAACCCTATCGCCCAGCGTATTCCAGGCGTGGTGGCCCATGCCCTCAACAACCGCGAGGAAATCGCCATCGCGCTGACCCGAACCCAGGCCTTGTCGGAAGAAGATATTATCAACAACATGCGGCACGAGTTAACCCACTTCTTTGCCTCGCTGCTGTCTGACGGCAAACTAACCGCCGGTTTTCAAGAGGGCATCGCCCAATATGTCGAAAGCCCCACCGACCGCACCAGCTATGACCCGGCCCTATTGGAAGAGGCTTACAAGCAGCAGCGGTTGCTCTCCTGGGCCCAGCTCGATAGCTCCGCCGAGGTCTTTCGCGACCCGCAAGTGGCCTATCCTCAGGCGCTCTCGATTGCCAGTTTCCTGATCGATCGCTATGGCTTCCCGACCTTTATTGATTTCATCGCGGCCAACGCATCCGAACCCGGCTACCGCAGCGCGCTGGAAGCCACCTACGGCAAATCGGCCGACCAACTGGAAGCCGAGTGGCTGGCCTACCTGCCCGAATATTTTGCCGGTCGCTGGCAAATTAACTCCATCTACGCCTATGACTTAACGCGTGTCACCCAATTGGTCGATAACGGAGCCTTCACCGATGCCCAGACCGAACTGGCAGAGATTACCGAACTCCTGCGTACCACCGATCAGCTCGACAAACTGGCCGAAGCCGAGCAGTTGCTAGCTCAAGCCCAACAAGGTGTGAACGCCAACACGCTGGCCGATGAGTCGCGTCAGGCGCTTTTAGCCAACGACTATACCCAAACTGTCGAAAAAGGGCATGCGGCCATTAGTGGGTACGAAGGCATCAAGTACCATGACCGCATTGAGGAAGTTCAAGCCTACATGGAGCGTGCCGAACTGGGCCAAAGTGCGCTTGTCCAGTTGGATCAGGGCCAAAACCTGCTTAACCGTTTTCGCTTTTTTGAAGCCGACAAGGAGCTTTCCGAAGCCACGGTCTTACTGCAATCCTTAGGCAACAATGCCGCCGCCGAACAGGGCAAGACACTGTTGACAACCTCATCCCGGCGAAAAAGTTGGCTAGCCTACGGCTTGCTGGCTCTCGGTGCAATAATTATTCTTTTTAGCGTAGTCCGGCGCTTTTTCTCCCGCTATCGCACCCATCCGCTCGAAATGGAGTACACAGCATGACCACCGCCGTATCCCCAACGCCGATGGTCCGTGCCCTTGAACGCCTGCGCAGCACATTTTGGCAGCGCCGCGTTCTCCATTGGACTGTTCGGGCAGCCTGGATCGCCTTACTTGTACCGACCATTGTGATGGCCGGCTATCTGTGGGCCGGTTGGCGTATTCCATGGCTGTTGTGGGTGGCGCTGGCCCTTTTGGCCGGTTTTGCGTCGATGATTTGGTCGATGCGGCCCATTAATCTTCAGCGTATGACCCGCCGCCTCGATCAATTGCTGGGGCTTCGCTCGCAGTTGATCACGGCTTTGGAAATTAGCCATAATCCCGGCGCGTCAGCCTATATCGAAAATCCTGTTACGGACAGGCTGGTACAAGAAGCCGTCAGCACTACGGCCGATATTCGCCGCCGGGTTAAACTATTGGGGCGCGGCTTCTGGTTAGAATTCAATATGCTCATGGGCATTGCTTTTATATTGGCGGCACTGCTGGTACTCGACGCCCTGACGCCTCGCCTGCCCGACGTTCCGATCATCGACCTGCCGGCGCTCGGCACCGAACCCAATGCCGATCAAATTATCCCGCCCGATCCGGTTCTCAACCCGCCGCTGCAAGATCAGCTGCAAAGTATGAGCCAGCAGCAAATCCAGGCAGCGCTGCAAGAATTGGCCGACGCGCTGCGTGACCAGGGCGCTACCCGCGCCATCGCTGAAGCGATTGATCAAGGTGATTTGGGTGGTGCGGCCGAGGAGATGCGCCGGTTGGCTGATAGATTAGGTGAACTCTCGCCGCAAGCACAGCAAGCGTTGGGGCAGTCGCTGCAAGAGGCCGCCGACAATATCGGTGGCGAAGCGCCGCCCTTTACCAATCCGTTACAGAGCGGTAACCAATCGCTTCAAACCGGTAACTTACCCGGTGCCACCCAGGCTCTGGAAGATTTAGCCGAACTGCTCGATACCCTCGACGGCTCCGGTGCCCCCGACGAATCGCAATCGGAGTCTGAGGGCGAGTCGGAACAACCCGGCGAGAGCGGCGAATCCGATCAACCCAGTGAGAGCGAAGAAAGCGGCGATCAGCAGGGTGGTGGTGACGGTGCCGGCGAAGGTGAGGACAGTGGCGAGGGCGATCAGCCCCTTGGCGAAGAAGAAGAGCGGCTGCCCATCGACGGCGAACCGCTGGAAATAGAAAGTGAAACGGACATTGAGGATCGCGTGCTGCAGCCGTCTGAGCTGGATGCTGAAACCGACGATGATCGACGTACATCCGACTCGCCATTTGCACGCCAGCCGCTGAACGCTACCGGCGATGATCTTGGCCCGGACCCGCTCAGCTATCCTTGGGAGAAACGCGATATCATTCGACAGTATTTCACACCGTAGAGGCTGTGTCCCGCTCGACCAGCCACTTGAGATTTTCTAGCCGCTTCCGTACCGTCATCCGATTGCGACCCAGTGTGTGCGACAGAAACATCAGCCAGCCCTGACCCTGAAAGGTGTGATTAATTCGAGCGAAACCGTTTTCTGTGGCCACAACCTGCCAGCGACTATCTCCGGAGATGCCCGTCGCTTGACCGCGCCAGGTAATCGCCCGATTTTTCGGATCAAACTCTTTAACCGTTCCCAGTGCATCCAGCACCACACCAGACAACGTTTTTACGCCCAGAACAAACTGCCACTCCTCACGCACCGGGCCGGTTGTTAAAATTTTAATACGCTGCGCCGGAACATACCACTCCGGGAGTCGTCTCAAATTCGATAATACTTGCCACGTCTGCTCTGGCGTCGCTTTAATCTCTATGGTATCCGTAGCACTATGCACGACAATCTTCTCCTTGATGAAGTGATCGAATTCAAGTTTGTATTTAATGATATTAGTGTATAACGCGGCTTATCTAACTCTCAGGTAAGGTTCATATCTATTTAATCTCAATCTATTATTCTCATCAGCTGGGACCATATGAAGAGCAAAAGAGTATAGCATTGGCAAAGTCTCATGGAAAATATTGGTAAAATCATTGTGGGTCTTGGCCTGTTGTTGGTCGTCGTTGGGCTGTGTTTCTGGCTCTTCGGTGGCCGATTGGGCTGGCTGGGTCGCCTGCCCGGCGACATTGTTATCGAGCGCCCCAACTTCCGTTTCTACTTCCCCGTCACGACCATGATTATCGTCAGCATCGCGCTCTCGGTTCTGCTCTCAGTAATTGCCCGTCTGTTTAGATGACCAAGACCTAAAACAACCATGTTCCGAAATTTCTTCAACCGCTCAACCAAGCCGGCACCACTGCCGCTTTTCGATGAAGCCTTTGTGCGCCGGCTTGAAAAATTGAGCTTCCGCACTGCGCCCAATCTGCGCGGCACCATGCCCGGCGAGCGCCGCAGCCGCCGCCTGCGTCCCGCCCTCGATTTCAGCGACCACCGACCCTACTCTCACGGCGACGACCTGCGCCATGTCGATTGGAACGCCTACTCCCGCCACGAAGAACTGTTTGTCAAGCTCGGCGAGGCTACCCAAAGCGTGAACGTCCACATCTTGCTCGACCGCAGCCGCTCGATGATCTGGGACCCAGGCCAAAGCCACGATTTAGTCGAAAAAGATATATCTACCTCGATCAAGTGGGATAATGCCCGGCGGCTGGCCGGAGCGCTGGGCTATCTGGGCCTGGCCGGTGGCGAACGGCTGGTGATCACCCCCTTTGCCCACCAAATCGACGCGGGTTTCGGCCCCACGCAGGGCAAACGCCAGGTCATCCCGGCCTTCAACTTTCTTTCCAATTTAAGCACAGCGTCGGTGGTCAAAGAAGGCGACTTAGGCTTATCGCAGAGTCTCAAAATGTACGCCGACAGACATCCCCGAGGTGGGCTGCTTATCATTATTTCCGATTTGCTCAACGCTGCCGCTTCCGGCGATGCGGGACAGGGTGCCTTGTGGCTCTCGGAAGGATTGCGCCATTTACCCGCCCCACGCTGGCAGGTGATGGTCATGCACATGCTCACCGAACAAGAACTCGATCCTGCCCTTTCCGGCGATGTCGATCTCCAAGATATGGAAACCGGTGTCCGCCTCCCCTTCCGGCTCGACAAGCAGACCCTGACCCAATACCGCCTGCGGATGCGCCGCTGGTGCAGCGAACTGCAGCACGCCTGCGCCGGGCGCAACGCCATCTACGCCCGCGTTCTGGCCGAGTGGCCCTTCGAGCGTATGGTGGTGCCTTACCTCCGCCAGCGGGGAGTGCTCTAAATGAGCTTGCTGTGGCCTTTCGCCCTGGCCGGCCTGCTAACGCTGCCCATCATCCTGATCCTACACCTACTGCGCAGCCGCCGCGACCGCTTTGCCATCCCCAGTTTGATATTTTGGCACGGCCTGCAAAAAGAGAAGGAAGGTGGCTCACCGCGCAAAATTCCGCTGTCGCTGCTGCTGTTGATGCAGCTTTTCGTGGCGATGGTCTTGACTTGTGCGCTGGCCCGACCCACCCTCTCGTTTCTGCTGGCGCTGCCGCAGCAAACGATCTTCGTGCTCGATACCACCACCAGCATGACCGCCACCGACGTCTCCGGCGGCGCTACCAGCCGCTTCGACGTTGCCCTGGCCACGATTCGCTCCTCGGTCGAGGCGATGGCCGCCCAAGATCAGATCGCCATCGTTAGCCTCGACCCCCACCCACAAATCTTGCTGACCGCCGACGGCGAACAAAGGGCCACCACGCTCACCGCGTTGGATAACTTGGTTCCCGGCGCTACCGGGGCCAACCTCACCGCCGCGCTCTCGCTGGCGAGCGACCTGGTCAATCCCGACGTTGAAAACCGCATCATCGTCCTCACCGACGGCAGCCTCGATCTCGACTCAGAGCCGCTGCCGACGATGACCGCGCCCGTCGAGTGGCAATTCATCCCTGAGTCAGCGCCGCCCGGCAACCAGGCCCTGTTTGATGTCTCCGCCCGCCCCTTGCCCGATGGTCGGCAGCGCATCTTTGCCCGCGCTATCAACTATGATAATGCCCCTGTCGCCCGTACGCTGCGACTTATTGTCGATGGTGAGGTTTCGCAGGAAGAAACTGTCAACATCGATCCTCAGGCCGATGCCGTCGAGTTGTGGACAGTTGCGCCCTCGGCCCAAGCGGTCAGCGTGGAAATTGCTGAAAACGACGCCTTACCGCTCGATAACCGCGCCGATCTGCTGCTGCTCGACACCACCCGCCGCCGCGTGCTGCTCATTTCAAGCACGCCCGAAACGCTGTCCAAGGCGCTGCAAGTCCAGCCCGGTGTCGAACTGACTACGGCTGCCCCCGAAGCGCTAACCGCCTTCAATCTAACTGAATTCGATCTCGTCGTACTCGACAGCGTTCCGGCCGAACTAACCGCCTGGCCCAGCGGCAATGTTTGGGTTATCGACCCGCCCCTCAACCACCCGTTGCTGTCGGCTGATGCTATACTGCTCAATCTGCGGCCCGATATGGAAACCGCTTCGACGCTGCTCGACGGCATCGATCTCTCCGGCGTCTATTTTGGCCGCGTCGTCCAGATGCCCGTCCCCGAATGGGCGTCTATCGATCTGATGGCGACGATGGGCGAAATCGAAAACCCGTCGCCGCTCATTTTCCACGGCACGGTCGGCAGCACGCGCGTTGTTGTCTGGACATTCGATCTAGAGGCCAGCAACCTCCCGGCCCGTCTTGCCCTGCCCCTGCTGACCGCCAACACGCTGACCACGCTGCTGGCCCCGGCCCCGCCGCCCGTTGTCAACGTCGGCGAGCCGGTGACGTTGGCCCGCAACTTTAGCGTCGAAACACCCGACGGCCAGCGCCTGTCGCTCAACACCAACCAGAATATCACCGAAAACACCTTTACCCGCACCAAAAAACCGGGGCTTTACCGCATTTACGACAGCAACGGCACCCTGGTGGCCGGATTTGCCGTTCACGCCGCCTCCACCGAGGAGTCGAATTTGTTGCAGCGTCCGGCCCCCGCTCAGTTCGAACAACGGCTGGCCATTGCACCGCTGCCGCCCCCCAACCCGGACGTGAATCTGCAAGAGTTCTGGCCCTGGCTGGCCGTAGCCGGTCTGGTCGTGATTTTAATAGAAGGATGGTTCGCGTGGCGGAGATAACGCTTCAAAATCCGCAAGTGCTCTTTATACTGCCGCTCATCTGGCTGCTGCTGGTTTGGTTTGCCTGGCGACGCCGCTTTAAGCCGTTCGGCCCCTTTTTGCTGCGCCTAGGCATCGCCGTGCTGATTATGCTGGCCCTGTCGCAGCCGACCATTCCGGCTCCGGCCACCGCCGAGCGCGCGCCCGATGAGCAAACCGTGCTGCTGGTCGATCAGTCGGCCAGCCTGGGCAGCGCCGGCCAGGAAGCGCTGCGAGCCGAGGCCACTCAGTTTAGCGGCGACCATGACAACGTCTCGACCGTCTTTTTTGCCGAGCAGCCCCTCTTGGTCGATGACCCCTCGGCTCCGTTACCCGCCGACAGCGAGTCGAGTCTCAACGCCGAGGCTACAAACCTGGCCGAGGCGCTCACCCTGGGGGCCAATATGCTCAACGATCAGCCCGGACGCCTGGTGCTGCTGTCCGATGGATTGCCCACCGCGGGCGATGCTCTTGGCGCGGCGGAAGCACTGGCCCGGCGCGGTATCCCGGTTGACGTGCTGGTTCCCGGCCAAAACGATCTGCAGCAGTGGCACGGCCCTGAAAATGAAGTGCGCGTCGCCCGCCTGCAGGTGCCAACCGTCCTGCGCAGCGGCGAAACGTTC
>JAGRBY010000380.1 GCA_020433835.1 Anaerolineae bacterium
TGTACTCCAGCAGCCCCAAAGCCAAGCGCATCGAGTTCCGCGCCCCCGACCCCAGCTGCAACCCTTACCTGGCCTTCTCAGCCATGTTGATGGCCGGTCTCGACGGCGTCCAAAACCAAATCGATCCCGGCGCACCGATCGACAAAGACCTCTACGATCTGCCCCCGGAGGAAGCGGCGCAAATCACCAATACCCCCGGTTCGCTTGACGCTGTCCTTGAAGCCTTGGAAGGCGATAAAGAATTCCTACTGCAAGGCGATGTCTTTACCGAAGATTTAATTGATGCCTATATTGAGTACAAACGCTCTGATGAGATTGACCCCGTGCGCCTGCGCCCGCATCCGTACGAATTCAATCTCTACTTTGATATTTAGACAAACTGTTTGATAATCACAAGGGATGGGGCCACCGGTTCCATCCCTTTTTTGTTGCTTTTCCTAATCCCTAATTTCAATTATAATACTCCATGACATGGCACCACTAACCTTCAAAGGCTCCGAAGCACTGCTGCTTGATGAGCCGTTCGGCAATGATGGCGTACAAACCTGGTTGGCCCCGGTTGGCTTTGGCGATCTGGCGGCCGCCGAACGCTGCTTGAATCGCATCGCCAAGTCTGAAGCAGCCCGCCAGGCCATCGCCCCCATTTTGCCTCACCTACTCAGCACGCTGGCCGAAACGAACAACCCCGACCATATCTTGGTCAACTTCGAACGGTTTATCAACAACGCCCCCCATCAGCTTACGCTCTATCGCGATTTCGCCGCCAACCCACGCGCTATTGAAATTCTGCTGACGATTTTTGAAGGGAGTCAGTTTCTCACCGAAATTCTTCTGCGTAACCCGCACTATTTCGACCGCTTAACAGCCCACCATCAACTAACCCAGCCCAAATCCTTTGATCAGTTCCTGACCGATACGCGGACCAGATTGTCTCGAACCTTTGATCAAGCCGACCCGCAATCCGTTGCCACGCTGGACTCACTCCGCCGTTTCCAGCGCTGGGAACTGCTGCGCATCGGCACCTCTGATTTATTGGGCGTATTCGATCTGCCAACCATCACCTTACAGTTGTCACATCTGGCCGACAGCCTGGTGGAAGCTGCCCTGGCTCTGGCGGCCCAACAGTTAGACATCGATGCTACCGATTTCTTTGTCGTCGGTATGGGGAAGTTAGGCGGGGAAGAGCTTAACTACAGTTCCGACATCGACCTGCTCTTTCTAACCGGCTCAAAACCCACTGCCTACCGACAGTTCGGCCAGCGGCTCATCGAAAACCTGACTCGCATGACCCCCGAAGGATTTCTGTATCGGGTAGATATGCGGCTCAGGCCGTGGGGTAGCACCGGCGAGCTTGTTTCGTCGGTCGATGGCTATCTGGGTTATCTGCACAAACACGCCCGCTTGTGGGAAAAGCAGGCGCTGCTGAAGGCCCGCGTCATCGCCGGCAACAAGACACTGGGGCAGACTTTTATCCACAAAATTCAGCCCGAACTCTTTCAAACGCCGGCTGAAACGGTTCGCGAGGAAATTCGCTCACTTAAAGCCCGCATCGAAACGCAGCTCAAGCAAAAAGGTCGGCAGTGGGGCGAAGTGAAACTGGGCGAAGGTTCGATTCGCGATATCGAGTTCGTGACTCAGTACAACCAGCTTGCCCACGGCCAAAAAATGCCCCAGGTGCGCGGCCCTAACACCCTTACGGCCCTGACGACGCTCTTTGCCAAAAAGCTGCTCACCCCTGATGAGTACCGTGTGCTGACAGAAGGGTACACCTTTTTACGCACGGTTGAGCATCATCTACAGCTCATGCATTATCGCCAAACCCATACGCTGCCTGATGATGAAGATGATCTTGCCCATTTGGCTCGACGGCTGGGTTTTCGCGGTAAGGAGGCCGGTCACCGCTTTGTCGATCAGTACCAGCAGCACAGTACCGTCATCCGCTTAGTTTTCCAGCATCAGTTGGGCGATACTGCCCCGCCTGATAGGCCATCGGTTCCGGCTGACGCCCAGGATACCATTCAACCGACAGCGCTGCTGCCGCACCTGGCCCACATGCACGCCTCCTATCTTAAAACGTTTAGCCCTCAGGAAATTGAGCATCACGCCACGTTAATCGGCCATCTCGATGACCGCCATCCCATTCGCGTCGAGGCCACGCCCCTGCCCGATGATTTCTGGAGTATCACCATCGTCGGCTTCGATTATCTGGGTGAGCTGTCGCTCATTTGCGGCTTGCTGTTTATTCACGGTTTTAATATTCACGGGGGCAGTGTCTTTACCTACGAACCAACCCCTGAACCGGCGCTGCCGACCTACCAACCCGCCGGACGACGCCCCCGCTATCGCACCAAGTCTGGCCCTCTGTCACCGCGTAAAAAAATAGTCGATGTCTTTACCGTCCAAGCTACCACCGGAGCATCTACTTCTAATTGGTCACTGTACGAACAAGATTTAGGCCAGTTTGTCCGCCAGCTTCAAACCGGCAACGGAACCGATGTCCATGGCCAACTGGCCAAACGCATTGCCGCCACCCTCAAAACCACCAACAGCGATAACTCCGTTCTTTACCCGGTTGACATCACCATCGACAATGAGGCCTCCCGCAACTACACCGTTCTCAACATCGATGCGCCCGATACGCTGGGCTTTTTGTACGAACTCTCAAACGCCCTGGCCCTGCACGGTATCAACATCGGCCGGATGTCGGTTGAAACGGTCGGCAATCGGGTGCGCGATACGCTCTATGTCACCGACATGCTGAATGACAAGATAACCGATCCGGCCAAACAGCTTGAGCTGCGGGCGGCTACCGTGTTGATCAAACAGTTTACCCATCTACTACCCCGCTCACCCAACCCTGAATCGGCTCTGCTTAACTTTAGAGAGTTCGTCGGCAATCTGTTCCGTCGGCCTAACTGGCCTGAAGATTTCGCCTCGCTGGAGCAGCCGGAACTGCTGGCGACCATGGCGCACTTGCTGGGCGTAAGTGATTTTCTATGGCAAGATTTTCTGCGCATGCAGCACGCCATTCTTTTTCCCGTGTTAAAAAATTTAGCCACGCTGCAAGAACACAAGTCAAAATCGGACCTACGCGCCGAACTTACCATTCTCTTAAGCCAGACGCCGCCCGGCCCGGCCCATCGCCAAGTGCTCAACGCCTTCAAAGATCGCGAGATATTTCGCATTGACATGCGCCAAATTCAAGGTTATATCACCGGGTTTGGCCAATTTTCCGCCGAGCTATCCGATCTGGCCGAGATAGTGGTTGAGGAAGCTTACCGGATTGCGGCCCGCGATTTACGGGCGCATTATGGCCTGCCCCGCTTAAGAAATCGACACCCTTGTACCCTGTCCATCTGCGCCTTGGGCAAATGCGGCGGGCGCGAGTTAGGCTTTGCCTCAGACATCGAGCTGATGTTTATTTACGCCGGTAACGGCCGAACCACCGGCCCCCGCGTGATCACCACCGCTGAGTTTTTTGACCGGCTGGTCAGCGAGGTCAACAATGTTATTGAAGCTAAACGAGAGGGAATTTTTGAGCTGGATTTGCGGCTGCGGCCCTATGGCAAAGCGGGCAGTTTAGGGGTATCGCTCGATGCCTTCCAACGCTACTTTGCCCCTGATGGCGACGCCTGGCCCTACGAGCGGCAGGCGCTGGTCAAACTGCGGCCCATTGCCGGTGATGTTAAACTGGGCCAACAAATTGTCAATTCGCGCGATGCCTTTATCTACAATGATGAGCCGTTTGACATCGCTGCCATGCGGGCCATGCGCGAGCGGCAAATTCGGCACCACGTCACGGCCGGGACGATCAACGCCAAACTCAGCCCCGGTGGATTGGTTGATATTGAATATCTGGTGCAAGGTCTGCAAATTACGCATGGCCAGCGCTACCCCAGTTTGCGTGTGACCAACACCCGCGAAGCGCTGACGGCCCTGGCTGCTGTTGGCATTTTGTCTCAGCCCGATTACGTACACCTGAGCAAATCCCTCGGCTTTTTGCAAGATGTTATTAATGCCTTGCGGATGGTGCGCGGAAACACAAAAGATCTAACCGTACCCCCCTTAGACACCGAAGAGTTTCTCTTTTTAGCGCGTCGAATGCGTTACGATGACCATCATTTGGCCCAGCTCAATGCAGATCTTACTAACTACACCGCCCGAGTTCAAGAAATCAACGCCCGCGTCTTAAAATAGGAGAGGGGCTATATTTTTAGGCTAGGGAGATTGTCCTGCGGGTTGCACCGAGCGTTACAATGATGTTTTCCGGGGCCGTTGTGTTTTCAATAGCCATTAGAGAAGAGGCACGTTTATCTCCCTCATCATGGTGACTCAGTTATGACTTACGCAGTTGGCACTAAATTAGGGATTTTGTAGCACAAATTGCTAATTTGTGCCTCGCACTTGGCCCAAAACAGGAATAATTTAGCAAATTGTTCTACGAACTGCGTAACTCCTAACCATGATGTTTTTAAAAATGACCATGGTGAGTCGGGGTGAGTCACTCTAATGACTCAGAGTGACTCATTCTAATGATCGCGGCTGATCATTCTAATGACTCGGCGTAATCACTCTAATGATCGCGGCTGATCATTCTAATGACTCGGCGTAATCACTCTAATGATCGCGGCTGATCATTCTAATGACTCGGCGGAGTCATTAGAGTGAGTTGGAGCAAGTGACCATGGTGTGTGAGAAAAACGCCACATCAGCCATTCCCGCTACCTGGGGGCCATTGCGATGGATTGCCAAGGCTAGCCGCCGGCCCATAGCCGCCTCTTAACTTTCTCCATTCTCCATTCTCCATTCTCCCCCCAGGTTTGCCCATGTGCTTTGCAATACATTGAAAAAGTTTAAGCTCTATGAGATAATAAGGTTGAGTTACATAATTCAAAAGGTGGCCGTGACCTTGTTTGATAACACGGAGATACACGGAGGCGACACAGAGATACACGGAGGGATTACTTCTTTTCTCCGTGAATCTCTGTGAAACATCATGCGGCCCAAAAAGCAAAACTTTATCGAGAAATCTAACATGAGCGACCGATTCTTCAATCAACCTATCCTCAATTCGCCTTACGAATATCCTGCCCGCCACTGGGAACTGGATGCTGAAGGACAACCGACCCAACAAATTATCGAACGCCGTCGAACAGCCGAGTTTATTACTCCTATCCCCAAACCCAGAAAGCGAAAGCAAATCCAAATCCAATCAGAAATGATTTTTGATGAGGGTAAAGGGCTTTCAACCAGCGACCAGCAGTATGATGCTACCGGCAATATCAACGTGGTTAGGAACCTGGTTGACCAATGGCGGCTAATTCCTGATCCTGCCAACTGGAAGGTAACCCCCGAAACCGCGCGCTTGCTGCACCATTGGCGACATCATCGCTTTAGCAGTATTCGGCCTTTCTTTTGCCAGGTAGAAGCGGTGGAAACGTTGATTTGGCTGACCGAGGTCGCGCCGAAATCCGGTAAACGGGAGCAAGCGCTGTTAGAACGAATTGCCAGCGCCAATCACGAGGCCAACCCGGAACTCTATCGCATTGCTTTGAAGATGGCCACCGGTTCGGGGAAAACGACGGTGATGGCCATGATTATCGCCTGGCAAACCATTAACGCGGTGCGGCATCCCACCAGCAAGCGCTTTACGCGTGGTTTTTTGGTGGTAGCGCCGGGCCTTACCATCCGTGACCGGCTACGGGTGTTGCAGCCTAATGACCCCGACAGCTATTACGCCAGCCGAGAACTGGCGCCGACCGATTTGCTCCCGGAACTGGACAAGGCCAAAATTGTCATCACCAACTACCACGCCTTTAAGCTCCGCGAGCGGGTTAAACTGGCCAGCGGCACGCGCTCTTTATTGCAAGGGCGGGGCGACGACCTCAACACGCTGGAAACAGAAGGGCAGATGTTGCAGCGGGTGATGCCCGAATTGATGGCGATGAAAAATATCATGGTGCTTAATGATGAGGCCCACCATTGCTATCGCGAAAAGCCGGGCGATGGTGAGGAAGATAAGCTAAAAGGGGATGATCTTCAAGAGGCTAAGAAAAATAATGAAGCCGCTCGGCTGTGGATTAGCGGTCTTGAGATGGTCAAACAAAAACTGGGCGTGGCCCAGGTGGTTGACCTATCGGCTACGCCGTTCTTTTTGCGAGGGTCGGGCTATGCCGAAGGCACCATTTTTCCCTGGACCATGAGCGATTTCTCGCTGATGGATGCCATTGAATGCGGCATTGTTAAGCTGCCGCGCGTGCCGGTGGCCGATAATATCCCCGGCGGCGATATGCCCAAGTTTCGCAATTTGTGGGAGCATATTCGCGCTAAAATGCCCAAGAAGGGGCGCGGTAAAGCCAAAAATCTTGATCCGCTCAGCTTGCCGCCCACCTTAATAACCGCGCTGGAAGCGCTGTATGGGCATTACCAAAAGACCTATGAACTGTGGGATAAAGCCGGTATTCGCACGCCGCCGGCTTTTATTATCGTCTGTCAAAATACGGCCATCTCCAAACTGGTCTATGATTATGTGTCGGGGTTTCAGCGGGAGAATGACGATGGCTCGTCCAGCTATGAAGCGGGCCGGTTAGAGCTGTTTCGCAATTTTGATGAGCACGGCAACCCGCTGGCCCGCCCCAACACCTTATTGATCGACAGCGAACAGTTGGAATCCGGTGAAGCCCTGGACAGCAATTTTCGCCAGATGGCCGGCTCTGAAATTGAACAGTTTCGCCGCGAGATCATTCAGCGCACCGGCGACCAACGCCAGGCCGATAATCTGTCCGACCAGGATTTGCTGCGGGAAGTGATGAACACCGTCGGCAAAGCGGGCCGCTTGGGTGAATCGATCCGCTGTGTGGTGTCGGTATCGATGTTGACCGAGGGCTGGGATGCCAACACCGTCACCCATATTTTGGGGGTGCGCGCCTTTGGCACCCAACTGCTGTGCGAACAGGTGGTGGGCCGCGCCCTACGCCGTCAATCTTACGAATTGAATGCCGAGTTCCACGATCAATG
>JAGRBY010000381.1 GCA_020433835.1 Anaerolineae bacterium
CGGCCTCCCATTCCCACAGTGCCGAGCAGGTGGCGGTTTTGATGCCCCGCGCAATCAGATCGACCAACGCATCGGCCAATTGGGCGTTATCGCCAAACTGCTCGGCTACGTAGTGTTCCTGCGGGGTGGTTTCGTCGGGATGATTTGTTTGATAGTCTTGCCAGAACTGGGCGATTAGGTCCATTGTAATTGTTTTTTGTTGTCGGTGGCTTGCGCTTGTAAAACGTGCAGGAGGATACCGACCAGGGCAAAGATGATCAAATGGCCGCAGTACAGCCACAGGGTTAGATTGGTGGCGGTTAGCGCCTGACGATACAAAAGCACCATCAGCAGGTCGAGTCCGGCGGCGGCGATCATCAGGCTGGGCAAATGGTGCAGACAGTGCCAATCGCGCTCCACTTGAAACCACAGCAACCCCGCGCCAAATGCGCCGAACCAGGCTGCAAAGATGCGCACCATCAAGGGGCTGGTCGGCCAGGGCCATTGGGCCACGGCGGCAGCCGGCCATAGAATCAGCACGATGCCCGCCGCCAGCACCAGCACGCCGGTGACGGTTGCTACCTGGCGGGTGACGGGCCGCACAGGGACTACCGGCTCCCAGTTGGCTCCGCGCCGCTCCTGAACGAGGTAGATCGCCAGCGCCAGCAAGGGTGCGCCGATGTAAATGATCAACCAGTAAGCCAGACGGATGCCCGGCGTAAATTTATCGAGGTGTAGAAAGGTGACCCAGGTGATGAGGATACCGGCGGTAACCAGCACCGGCACCAAATAGCGGGCCGGTTCCCATTGATTGCGCCACACGGCCAGCGATACGGCCACGGCTCCGCCCAGATAGAGTACGCCAAACAGCCCGGCGTTAATCGGCGGTTTGATCGTCCAGAAGAAAAGCGTGCTGGTTAAATCTGGTAAAAAAATAAGGATGATGGCTCCGGCCAGGGCGTTGAGCGCCACAAAAGCGTAGATAAAACGCGCCCAGCCGGTAAGCTGTGTGTTTTTGTTGGGCATGATGATCTCCTCGTTCGGTTTTGTTACGGCTTTACGATGGGTTATGTTGGCCGACCACGGGCTTTTTGCCGCCACTTGCGTTTGCGCGTTTGGTTTGCTTGTCGGCACGACTATTGAAAGCTGACCCCATCTGCCGTTGAATGGAAAATTTTTCCTGTTGAATATGCATGCAGTATAGCATCAAGGTGTACCTAAAGTGTGAAAAAAAGGTGCATTTCCAGGCGTAGGCCGCAGTAAGCGCGTGATGAGGATGAAGTCGGGCGCGATAGGGCTAGGATTGGGAATGAACTGTAGAACAAGGTGCTGACTTGTTGGGGGTGGGACAAAGCATTGTAAATCAACAAATTAATCGGGGAATCACAAAGCTAGCTTTGTGACTCCGGCACGTAATCGGGTAATTGCAAAGCAAGCTTTGTGACTCCGGCACGTAATCGGGTAATTTCTAAAACCACAAAGCTTTGTCGCTTTTATAGTTAGGTGTGGGGCGGGTTGCCGCACCAGTGTAGGGCATTTTTGATGAGGTTTTGGTAAACGGGATGCAGCCACACTTCCAGATTATGGCCCGGCGTCAGCACGCAGACGCGACCTGCGCCTTCGGTGCGGCTCCAGCCGCCGGGTTGGGTGCCGTGCGCCGATGTTGTGGTCAGAAATATGTCGGCCTGGTCGTCATCGAAATGCATGAAGTAGTGTTCGTCGGTAATGGTGAAGGGGTGGCTGCCGGTGGTGAGCGGGTGGTGCGGCTGTGGCTGTAGCATGACCGGACATTGCGGCGGATGGTGGTCAAAAATGCCGCCCAGCAGATTGCGCAGCAGCGGCACGTCTTCATAACCGGCGGCACCGGAGTGGATGACCAGCAGGCCGCCGCCCCGGCGCACGTAATCGACAAAGGCAGCGGCTACGTGCTCGTTCAGCCAGGGCTGTTGGTTGGTGGCGGTGGTGTGGTTTGCTTTGGTGAGGATGATGGTGGGGTAGCTGTTCATCTTTTCCGCCGCCCCGGCCCGTCCGTTTTCGAGCCAGTCGAAGGTAAAGCCGCGCTCGGCCAGGGGGGCGAGACCGGCGCGTGGCGTGCGGGCCGGATGCCAGTAATCGTCGCAAAGCACCAGGGTTGGCATAGGCAGCTCCTTGAGGGTATAGCATGTGGTAGCACACCATTAAACCGTGGAGACGTGAGAACGACGGAAAATCGACGAGATAATCGACAGAATTAACAAGATTTACTAAATTGTGATCGATAAAATCGTGATAATCTTGTCAATCCTGTCTAAATTTTTCTTTACCCTGGTTTAGTGCAGCGCTACCTGGCATGTTCAATAGGGGATTTTACCGGCTTATGAAGGATTAGCCCAATACGTCGGTGCGAAAACGCTGGGCGATGGTGTCTTGAATATCGCGAATGTAGTGCAGCGACTCGCGTAGGCGGCGTTTCTCTGGACCCAGCAGGTGGCTGAGCAGAATTTTGTCGTCCGTTGGGTGTCCCTCGGTGATTTCGCGGAGTTGTTCACGTAGCCGGAGCCACTGTAGGTAGCGGAAAGCGTCGGCCAGGGCGGTAGCTCCTTCTCGACTGAGTAAACTGGCATGCCCGGCAACATCGAGGCGTTCCAGGGTTGAGCGCGTTTGGGCGTTGGTTTGGATGGCGTACATGCGGGCTATGGCTACGATGGGCGCAATGCCGCCTTTCTTGAGATCAACAAGCCCATCTTCATCGCGAATGCCGCGAAAGAAGCCTAAGGGTGGGGTAAAACTGAGGGCATTACCGGCTAGCTGGGCGAGAAAGATCGGTCTGTGTTTGGCCTGGGCGATAATGCGATCCAGGGAATAGAGCGGCAGCGTGCCGTGAACGCGTCGGAAATCGAAGAAGATGGCGGCTTCGAGCAGGCCTTGGGGTTCGGGTTTGTTGAGCCAGTTGTAAAACAGCGTTTGCCAGTGGGTTAAGGGATAACACCAGCGGGTTGCCATGTAACCGCCGGGGCAAGGCGGAAAGCCGGCCTGGATTAGTTTGTCGACGACGCGTTTGGACAGTTCGGTAAAGTAGGTTTGGGCGGCGGGAGTGTTATCGTCATAAATTAGGGCGTTGTCCTGGTCGGTGAGGAGTGTTTGCTCCATGCGGCCTTCGGAGCCAAGAACCAGCCAGGCGTACAGGGTGGGCGGCGGGCCGAGTTCGGCTTCGGTTACTTTAAGGAGCCGTTTGATGAGGGCATCGTTGAGGCTGGCGACAATACGTCCAATTTGCTCGATTTGTAGACCGTCGTTGAAAAGAGCCTGTACCGTGCGCGTGATTTCCGAACGGTAATTAACGGTGGCCTCGGTCGTTGATAGGTTATCGAGCTGCTGGAGTAAATAGAGCGGACTTTTAGCCTGGAAGCGGAGCAGATCGTTGTTAGAGACGATGCCTTTGATCTTACCGTCTGCCAGCAGGGGTAAATGGTCGGCACGCTCTTCGATCATAAAGAGCAGCGCGCCGTAGAGCGGGGTGTCGGCCGGCAGCGCTTTAACCGGACGGATCATGACTTGCTCGGCTTTTGTTTCCGGACCAAATCCCTCGGCCATAACGTGGTTGACGAGCGTTTTCATGGTGACAATGCCAAATTCATCGCCATCGACCAAGACCGAACTGATGCCCTGATCGCGCATTATTTTGGCGATATCTTTGATGGGCGTTTTGGCCCCCACTACTGCCGGTGGGCGATGAATAAGCGTTTCAACAGGCCGGGCCAACTCGCTGCCGAAGCTGAGGGTGTCGGCTTCCCAGGTTTCGTGGAGCTGTTGGCTTAAATCTCTCAGGAAAAACTCGGCAAACTCTTGGTTGTTGATGAGATGATTGAAGGTTTCTTTGGGAATGGCATAGAGGACAACGTTGGTGCCACTGACGGCATCGCGATTGGGTGGACAGTCGAGCAGCATAGAGGGGTAGCCGAACATTTCACCGGCCCCGGCCACATAAATTTCTTCACCCCTGTGCAAAAATCGAACCCGGCCTTCACGAATGAAGTAGAAATATTGGCTAGGCGTACCGTCTTGCCGCAGAATGGTGGTGCCGGATAAATAGTGCAGGGTTTGATAGGTTTGCTCAACACGTTTCAGTTCGGAGGGGGTTAGATATTCAAATGGCGAGCATAATTTTACAAAATCCATAGGTTTCACCGTTGGAACCTTGAATAAATTGAGAGAGGGGTAGGGGGTAGGGAGTAGGGAGTAGGGAAAAAATGGTGACGGGAGAATACTATAAGTGTGTTCGCTGGTGTGAGGTATAGAGTAGGAGGTTGATCATTGTAATAGTAGTGTACCCTGCGGATAATTTGGTGTCAAGCCTGTTTGTGGCCTTTGTCTTTATGAATTTTTGTAAAAAGTGCATTGACAGAGCGTGTATATAGCTTTATACTGTTGCTACTGTTGGTTGACCAATGTACGCGCATAGCCTTACAAGGCAGGTTAAGGGCCACAATCAATTATAATTATGAACCCGGCAGGTGTCGCGAGAGTTGACGCTTTCTTTCGCAACTCCGGAATTCCCTCCTCGACGGTTCGCCGTAACGTAATCGAGAAAATAAGGAGAATAACCCATGATTTATACTCGACGTATTCGACGCATACTTGTTGCTGCTTTGGTTGCTTTTGCCATCACCATGGCCGCGGCCACGCCTATCATCACCGACATAGCCGGATTTGATGGAACGGTTTCGGCTGATGGGTGTGAAGGATCAACGTGTTAGAGGTTGAGCCGGGTTAGAATTGCCATCTGCGTGGGTATTGCCTGAGCAGACGGAGTCGGTTTTTGGCTACAACATTATAGGCGTAATTTTACAACGGTAGGGCCGGTAGGCTCTACCGTTTTTTGTTGGGCAGAGAGGAAGAAACAATCACCTTCCCTATAAAAACTGCCTGATTGTAATTGTAATTTCTATCGACATTACCCACTTGCCGTCAGGTACGACGGTTTTTTGCCTCTTCTTCTTCCATTTTCTACAAAAATAGCGCCTGGCCGGGGCTTTATTCCGGCAAACACCTCCAACAAATCTCACCGGGCTGCACGACGGCTGCCAAGATCAAATCGGTAAGGCATTGTATACTTTAGCTAATCATTGATGATTGGTTGAGCGCTTAATCTTTCTAGACGAAATTTATTTTACAACAAAATACTATCAAACGGACCCGGTAGGTGTCGCGCGCGAGAGTTGACGGCTCCCCCCGCAGCTCTGGAATTCCCTCCTCGACGGTTTACTAATTTTTAGTGACTGAGAATAGGAGATTATACAATGACTTACTCACTGCGTGTCCGACAGATGATTGCTGCTGCACTGGTTGCTTTGGCCCTAACGATGGCCGCCGCTGCCCCCATAGTCACCGACATAGCCGGTTTTGGTGGAACGGCTTCGGCTGATGAGTGTCAGGATATAGGTTGTTAAACTGTAAAAGAGAGGTAGAACTGTTTAACTCTACCTCTCTTTACTTGCTTTAAGTACGTCAATAACAATTTGTTATTATTTTTCTAGTCGTTTATTTAACACTTGTTGTAAATGAGTTTTTCTGGGATCGTCAGCTGCTTCCTGTAAAATTTGGTTAGCCTGCCTCCATATCTCATGAGCGCGATGACTTTGTTGCGCTTTTACGAACATTTCCCCAAAATTATCAAGAACATTTACTAAACTATATTTATTATCTGTGTTCTTCCAGGCGTTAATAGAGGCTGTGTAATATTCTTCGGCTATTGCCCAGTTACTTAGTCCGGTATGAGCCATGCCTAAATTGTTATAAATATGAGCTAAGTCAACTACATAGTTACATTCTTGAAAAGCCGATAAAGCCTTTATGTAATAGGTTATAGCACTGTTGTAATCTTTTTTTGTAAGATAAAGATTGCCTAAATTCGTTATGGGTTTGTTTACTTCGAGTTTGTCTCCCAATGACTGAAACAAGTCAATCGACATACGATAAGTTTCTTGGGCCTCTTTATTACGGCTAAGACGTCGTAGTATCATTCCACGATTGCTTAATGTTCTTGCTTTTTCAAAATTATTGTTAGTGAAATGGTATAGATCAATGGCTTGATCAAAATAGTTTAGTGCTGCTTCCCACTTACGTTGATCATGTGCAACTAAACCTTTTACATTCCAGGCTTCAGCGCGTTCAGCCATAGAAGACTGAGAGGTATCAAGTGCTTTCTGACAATGGGCCAGTGCTTCCTCATGATGCCCACTAAGCCGGGCAACCAAAGCCAACAAATTCAACAATGCCCAATAATGTGTTTGCGTGTCGTAGTGGCCACACAGATTGACGCCGGTTTGAAGCGTGTCATGCGCTTCGGGTAAGCGACCCTGCAAGCGATAGAGGTTGCCGAGGTGCAGCCGAAATTTAATTTCAGCCGGGTCTTGCTGCTCGGTGCTGCGTTTGATGCCCTGGAGTAAGTACGGCTCCCACTCAATACCCTGTCCCCGGCGGATCATAAGCGGACTGAGATGAATGATGAGGTCACGCACCGACTCCCATGCTTCGGGCAGCGGTAGGCCGTAGTTCAGCGCGCGCAGTACTTGCGATGTCTCCTGGGCAAAGTGTTCGGGATCGTTTTGGGCGCAGTTGAGCCAATGGCGGCTGTTGGTTATTACCAACTGGCGAAAGAGATTGGGCCAAAGCTGAACAGAGGGTGTGGTGGTTACAGTATCCACTTTGTCACCTGCCTATGGAGAAATGTCTCAGTCAGGCGGTGGATGGAGTAGCGGCGTTCGTCAATGGTGCCGATGACGTTGACCAGCGACATACGGATGAGGAGATCGAGCGCGGGATAAAGTTCCGCTTCAGCGATGCCGGTTATGGCCGACAGATGATCGAGCGTTGTACCAGGTTGGGCGGCCAGCGGCATCGCAATGAAAACGCGCCGAGTGGTGTCGTCCAGCAATTCCCAGGAGTGGCGGTAAATAAACTCATAGAGCGACTCTGCCTGTTGACCGTGGGCTTCGCTTAAGTCAGTAAGCACACGCGAAA